>JASHWD010000039.1 GCA_030044235.1 Candidatus Parvarchaeota archaeon
ATTCGTAATCAAATCTGGTAAAAATTACCTTATTGATTATTTTTGTATGTTATGGATAATAAATATTTGAACAGAAAACCTGATTTTTGAATACGTTAGATGCATGAAGTCCGTATTTTATAAATTAAAACAGCGGAGAACATAAGAAAAAAACCAGTAATTTATCTGCAAAAGTCTTGCGTCTTAATCTATATCAACATTTTTTGATGTTTTCATGGCTCTTTCTAGGTGTCTTTTGTCTATAGTGTATATATAATCCACTATCTCCTTCCCGTTTACGAACGCGGGTATGTATACGGTCCTTGTTTGATGCCTAAATTTTGGCATAAGCAAAGATTTCATTCCTTTTTTTCTGCTGTTTTCGCCGAAGGTAGGTACGCTATAAGAATCTATTGCGTTCCTATCATTTTCATCTTCTAGCCCATTTGAATTTATGCGCAGATAACTGTCTATTTCCGGGACTGCAACGTTTTTTGGTAGGTGCTTAATAGAGTAAAGTAACTCCGGTTCTACTCCGCTATCAGATACGATTTTTACCGGGAAGCTAGAAACGGTTACAATGTTCTTTGGTGACACTCCGCAATCCACAAGTTTAGAGACGAAATTTTTCGAATCGTTCGGGTGGCCTTTCCAGTAATCCACATGACCAGCGCCTATAAGGACTATACATAATCCACGGCCATTCTCTTTTACGTACTTGGCCCATCCTTTGTACGCTTTTCCGTTTTTTTCTTTTCGTGTCTCATCTGACTCAAGTCCATATACACTTACGCCACGGTTTATCGCAGTTCTTATAAGACGGTCGTATTTTTTGGGGTTTTGAGAATAAACGCAGGATGGGTCTTTTAGTGATGGACCATCTTTTGCATAGTCTCCTTCAGCAAGTGCTTCTAAAAACAGGGAAGAAAAGTTCCCGCGCTCGATTAAGTTTTCTAAAAGATTTTTTATGCAGTTGTCAGAATGATATTCTCCTATTACTAGGTACTTTGCGCCGGCCCTGGCAAGCCCTATAAGTTCGGAGATATCGCTATGTTTAGACGTTCCGACTACATCTTCTAGCCGTATCCTAGCTTTCCCCGATCCCATATTATAATTACTAGAAACGAACTACTATTTAATGGTTAATTATGTAGTAATATCGTATTTCAGCCGATGTAGACGTCTTTTTCCTTAGTCTCGCTGTTTTTCTCCAGATTATCGAGGATAAATTTGGTAATGCCAATGTACTCAGATTCCAAAGAGAACACGTCCTTTATTATTTTGTTGTATAAAGTAACAAGCTCGTCTTTTTCTGCGTGGAGATTTAGGATGCACGTATCAATCTGGAAAGCCAAAGCTATCATTCTTTCTGCCAATTTTCTGGTTTCAGTAAGTCTCTCGGCGTCCTTTAAGTATCTGTAAGCTAGCATCTGTTCATATCCGTTAGGCTGAGATATTGCGCTAGAAAGCCACTCAGCATTGGTGCCCAATCTTTGCGCTATGAGTCTTAGCACTGTTATGAGAAAAGTTTCTTCGTCTGGGTAAGATATGTTTTTATCGAAACCGCCGACCGCTCGCAGAAGGTATTTTAGGTCTGGCAACTTGCCGGCCATTTTTTCGCGCCAGTATTCCAAGTTTTGATCGTCTTTTTTATCTGCCATATTTTCTGTCTTTTATTATCAAATAATCCGAATTCGCTAGGTCTATTATCTTGAATCCCGCGTCTTTTATAACGTTTCTTTTTTTATCAGCTTCTTTCCAATCTCCGCTTTGTCTTAATGATTTTCTTTCTTCTGCGATTTTGAATAGATTTTTTGGTACGACGTAGTCCTTTATTACGCCGATAAATCCGTTCATTGTATCAATCGTTTCGATAAGATTATCATATTCCATGAGGCTTATCTTGCCTTTCTGAGCCTTGGCGTTTATAAGGTCTATTATTTTAAAAAAGTGCAAGAGCGCTGAGTGAGTATCGAAGTCTTTGCCAATCGCGTCTTCGAAGTCATTAGATTCATTCTTGATGATGTCCATGGTTTCTGTATCGGCCGGGCCGATTTTTTCCAATTTCTCGAGTAATTTTAAGGCTATGTCGATATCTTCCAGCGTCTTTTCATATTTTCTCAGCGACTCAAAAGAAAAATCTAGTTTTGACCTGTAATGCGTATCTATTATCATCAGTCTGAAAGACATCGGATCGAACTCTTGTTTTTCTATGTCGCGCAGTGTAAAAAAATTGTACAGGCTTTTTGACATCTTCTTTCCGTTTACTAACAGGTGTTCAGGATGCACCCAATATTTTACGAATTTCTTCCCGTTGTATGCCTCGCTCTGTGCTATTTCGTTTTCATGGTGAGGGAATATTAGGTCCACAGCTCCGCTATGGATATCTAAAGTTTCTCCCAGGTATCTTAAACTCATTGCCGAGCATTCTATATGCCAGCCCGGTCGGCCCTTTGGCAGCTCTTTGTCCCAGTAAACATCGCCATCGTTTTCGGTCCAGTTTTTCCACAGTGCAAAATCGGTGGCGTTTTCTTTGTCATATTCGTCATTTTTTATCCTTGATAGACCGCCGTCGGCTTTGGCCCCGGATAGTTTTCCATAATCCTTGAATTTTGAGACGGAATAGTATATCCCATCGTCAGCTGTGTACGCATAACCCTTCTCTAAAAGGCCGAGTATAATCGCTTTCATCTCTTCTATATTTTCGGTAGCTCTGGGGTAGACCTCAGCTCTTTTTATGTTCACTTTGTCTATATCCTCAAAAAAATATTCAGTGTATTTATCAGTGAACTCCTTAAGCCCCATTCCGCGTATTTTTGAGTTCTTTATCGTCTTATCGTCTACATCAGTCAGGTTTATTACCTGTTTTACCTTAAACCCGCTGCCGAGCAGCGTCCTGCGGATGATGTCATAAAATATGAATGTCCTTATGTTCCCTATGTGTACGAAATCATATACGGTCGGACCGCAGCAGTATAACTTAACTTCATCTTCGTTTACAGGCGTGAATTTTTCGATTTTTTTGCTTAGGGTATTATAAACTTGCATAAATAATTAAACCTCCGAATCAATTAAAGTTTATTAGCAACGTATTTTATAACTGTTTATGGTGCTTGCGGGTTTAGGCAGATGGCTTGGCGGGATCCTTTTCTTTTTTGGTTTGATTTCGTTTATTACTTTATATGCGGCTAACAATTCAGGCGTGCTTTCGCCCCAGTATCTGAACAGCGCAATAGGTCAGATAGCGAACGCCTCCTCTTCCTGCAGTTCAATAGGTGGGATAGGTTCAAGTTGCACAGCAAATAATACGGAAGTTTCTCAGATAGAATCTGCTCTAAGTCAGTTTAGCACAAACAACCCTGGCTGTAATCTTGGCTGTTTGCTGACGCAAGAGCTTTCGCAGGCGTCGCTCACCGCGAATAAGACCGGCGTAAGTGTTCCATTATCAACATCGGATACGGGATTGTATCAGATAATAGCAGAAGTAGTGGCGGTAATCGGCGCGGTTTTGATTTTTTTCTCCTATGAAGGCTCGAAAAAACTTTCGGCTTTAGGCAGGGGGTTTTTATCGGTGTCCATAATATCCTTTGTCTCTACCTATATTCCTTTAGTTTACGTTTTTCCTTATCTGCTTTCAAATTTAACTCTGGACGGCTTTAAATTGAGCATACCGGCGAGTGTGACAGCACCTTTCACAAGCTTAGTCCTTAATTTAGATATAATATTTGCCATTGTGGGGATAGTGCTTATAGCAATAAAGTACGTAGCATTTAGAAAAAAACCGGCGCCAACTCAATTGCCCATGACACAATTGTCTACAGGCAACCAAAATAACGTTTAGTAATAATCCGATAGGCCGACTTTTTGGCCGCACTAAACCAGAAAACTATCGATTTTCCACATTTTTATGCAATATAATCGCGTTTTTTAGCTGTTTTTAGGAAGGATATTTAAGGTCACAAATCGAGCCTATAGTATGAAAGGACATATGAAATGGGATAAAACCGCAGCAGGAGACTTGACCGGATTGGTCCTTGTCGTACTTGGTGTGCTAGTCTGGTTGTACGGAGATTACTACCAGTGGGCATCCAGCGTATGGTGGGACTATGTATATGCCGGAGTAGGTTTAATTGTCTTGGGCGTGATTATCTGGACTGTTGCAGACGCAATGGCCATGATGCACAGAAAGTGACGATTAAGCCTAGACGCTAAGTCAAAGTCTTGACAAAGTTTTATTTTTATTTTTTATAATTTTATATTTTCTGCAGGTTAGGTATCTTTTCTTAAATCTATTGAGCCACCATAATATTCTGCATAGTAAACTTTAGAATCTTTGAATGTTATTTTCTCTTTGCCTTTGAACTCGCTTATATCACCCTTCCATTCATTATCATATTTCCAACCGGGAAATTTTTGGTTTACAAAATTCTTTGGGCCCCTGACCGGCATAGATTTAGGTGCTGCACGCAAAGAGGCCTTAAGAAAACCGCCAAAATCAGCGTAAGGCGCTTTTCCGTTGTAATCCCCCCTATAAGACATCATCCATTCTAGGTGGTTGTCTATCCATACGGTTTCTAAACCTTGAAATGGCTCGCCACCGCCATATTGGTCTAGATAAGTAAACTTTCCCTTCTTTATGGTTATTGTGTGCAATCCGGGCATCGGTTCGCTTTCTACCGCGGATTCATCAGCCCAGCCTTCTATGCTGTTCAAAAATGCGGTTATCTCTTTTAGCTTATTTCCCATCTTTAAAGTATTAATTCAAGACTAGTTTTTAGTTGGATTCGTCTAAATATTGCGATAATTCTTTTCTCTTTTCGTGCCTTTCGATTATTTTTCCGATAGGTGACAGTTCGTTGTTTCCGAACCTTTTCTTGAAGTATTGGTAAACACGGTTCTTCGGTTCCGTGTCCTCTTTGAAGTGAGCAAGCATCTCTATAAAAGAAGAATATTTCGGAGGATTCTTCACTTGCTCATAAGACATGTAAGAAGCGAACCCGGCAAATGCCAGGAATGGTGATGCTATGATTGCGATAAGGTCATAAGGGTATGGTATAGAACTTGCGCCACCTCCGAGTATTAGCGATCCCCCAACACCTATTCCAGCAACAGCTTTCTTTACATTGCTGCTTATGGGCACATAGCTTTCTTCATCTTCTGGAGTTTCTGAAGCAGCGGGTTTTTGTGGCATCAAGTCTGGTTTTGGGTTGTATATTTCAAATCCTTTATAGGCGGTGTAAGGTTCGGTTTCTCCGGATAGCGTTTTTTCTAGGTCTTCCATAGTTTTATTAGCTGATTAGAATGTAAGGAGTATATAAGTATTACAAAATAGGGGGTTTTTTAAAAAAGTTAGAATACTTACAATGTATTATGTCTATTTATATTATATCTTTTCTTAACTAAAAATAACACTTATGGAAAAAGACAGTCAACTTGAGAACAAGCTTACGACAAGCGAGCTAATCGATACCGGTGACTTCAGCGGTTACAGAAAACCTTCATTGATAGATAAAGTTACTGCTTCTTATCATAAATGTAGATCAGACAAAAAGAAAATTGATTATAACGAGAAAGCCATAATACAGGAATTAACATCGGCGATGTCCGATTCGCTCGCAAACACGTGCAAACAGCGTTATGAGATGTCTTTGAGAGGCGTATCGCCCGGCAGAGAAGAACTAGCAGAAATATTTTACAAAGATTTTATTTCTAGGATATCCCCAGAAGGCAAATTAGCGTCATCAACCCAAATTGCCAAGGAAGGAGCAGATAATTTTAGATATCTGACAAAACGGCAATTGGTAAAAAATGTTGTGCCTAATTTATATGGACAGATAAGTTCGGTATGCAATCCATATCTTTTGCCGTTAAGGTATTACGAGGTAAAAGGTTTAGTTATCAGCGCTCTAGTAAATTATTCAGATAAAATAAAAAAGGTAAAGATAACAGACGAACCAGAAATGGATTATTTAGGGTCGTTCTTAAGTTCGGGCAAAGAGCTTGTAGTAAGACCGTCCACTGGACTTCATTTCGGTTACAAACGGCAAGAAGGAAGCACTGTGTTTACACGAAGATTAAGAGACATGGATAAACCGAAGGGCTTGGGCAGAATGCTTTATGATAGCTTTGCATCCGAAGCAAAGTTTTATAGTAAATTAGTTTGGAGCTTTGGTTCAGCACTGGCATTGGCAGAAACTTATAGTGCATTATTGGTATACAACGTGATACCTCCAATGTCAAATTCGGCGCTTCAATCTATCGGGTTGACGCAAAATGAATTTTATTCCGGTTGGTTTTTCTTGACACAATTTGGTTTTCCTCTCGTATTTACCGGGGCGATAGGTTTAGGTATGGGGCTAGGCACGCTTATCGGCGGGACAAGAAACTTTTTATCCGCATATAAGACTCAAAAAGTATTCTTTCCTAAGAAAATGTCGGAAAAAGCTTAAGTTGATCCGTGCGATTTATTTAGACTTGTAAGTTTTTAGATTTTTGTCGTTTATCTCTATTCGAAGTATGCTTGCGTTTTCAGGCTGCATGTCCCTTGCTTCCTCTAGAGACAAGTTTTTGTATAGATGCATTACGGTCCTGATTATCCCGCCATGAGTTACTATTATCACAGTTTTATTTTTGTACCTTTTATATAGATTTTTAAAGAATTTTTCCACTCGTTCCCTTACTTCTAAAGCGCTTTCTCCTCCTTCTGGCTTGAATGTAAAACTATCCGTGCCGGTGATTTTCATCCCTTCCTCATACAAGTCATGGACTTCGGTGCCGGGTTTCCCGGTGTATATCCCCATGTTCCTTTCTCTCAGTCGTTTTGTATAATGAACCGGCACCTTATGATATTTAGCTATCTCTTTACACGTATCTTTGGTTCTTTTTAGATCACTGGAAAATATCGCATCAATCTTTTCGTCTTTAAGTGCTAGACCTACCTTGCTCGCCTGAGATTTACCCTCCTCGGTCAACTTGCCGGGCATGTGGCCTTGTACGATTTTATTAATATTCTCTTCCGTTTCGCCGTGTCTTACAATTATTAGTTTCATATGCAAGATTATGTAAATCTAAGCTTTATACCTTAAGAATATAGACAAGAAGAAGTCGAATAAATTATAGTCTCCTCAAAACCGGATGATATCTCACCAGACGCCGGACATGGATAATATTTCGTTCCATTAGGAAGCATTTGATTGTAAGCCTTAAAAGTCCCATAGCCCGGAGTCGGAAGACTTATGTCCTCCCCGGCATCGTTTGGAGCGGTTGTATTTGCATAAAAGCTGATGTTTGAATGGATTGCCGAAGAGTGCGTAGAAAGATTGTAAGTTATGTTCCAGTCTGAAATTCCTTGCGGTAAACCGTATTCATTAAACTTAGTGCTGCAATTAAGCTCTTGGGAAAAGCTTATCGTTCGTGCATGTCCTGCCACAATATAACCTGCCGAGGTATTTGCAGAGATGTTACCTATACAGCCGGTTGTATGGTAATCTACTATTATAGGTTTTATATTAAAAGAATAGTTACCCGCCACGGTAAGGAATGAAACCGCTTGTGTGATATTGGAAAATTTTATTATCCCATCATAATCAGCGCTCCAATTTAGGAATTGTGGTAGGTTAGTTTCGTATATTGTTGATATTAGATAGTCGGGTGAGCTACAGGAACTTGAGCTTGTAGAGTAATTTATTTTTACATAAGATCCTGAGGAGATATTGCCACTAGTTGGGCATGGGTAATACGTATTTGCTCCGATAGTGACTTTTCTTGCTTTAAACGATGAGAGGCTTCCGCTAGGATAAAAAGTAACATTAGCTCTGCTCGAAGCTGTTTTGTTGTGCCCGTTTAAAGTTACATTCCAGTCATTCAATGTTGGCAAGCCGGTCGCATTAAAGACCACAGAACAGTTCTCAGTGATCGAGGTAGTTGTATACGAAGTAGACTGACCTGCCGAAAGGTATCCAGAAAGTGGGTTTCCGTTGTAATATAATTCGCAAAATCTGCTTTCGGTTTTAAATGGTTTTAAAGAATAAGAATAATTCCCGGGAGGAGTGATGAAGTACGCAACGCT
>JASHWD010000040.1 GCA_030044235.1 Candidatus Parvarchaeota archaeon
ACTTGATTTATCATTGAGGTGGATATCGGAAGGCACGTTCCAGCTTTCATTTTCAGGCAAGAAAGCAAAAGATGCTCTTTACGAAGTTTTAATGGGCGCGTATAATAGATCTGATGCATCTTTCCCGATATCAAAGAAGATAGACACAGAAAGACAGGCCGCATCAAGCCGATAGTCAATAGGAAAGTTTTTCTATATCAAGCAGATATTTGCTGTAGTCTTTGTTAAATTTATTCGGTTTCTTACCGGTTTCTATAAAAGAAACAATCTGTTTTATAGTCAGGTTTAAATTTTTGGTATTTTCTATCTGTATAACATTTTTATGCAGTTCAGTCGCTTCTATGTAGGTGCCATCTAAAGCTTCGAACATAGCATTGTCATATATTTTAGATTTTGAATAACCTCTTTTTTTAAGTCTTTTTATCAGTTTCAAGGGATTACATCTTAACACAATAAATAAATCAATCTTGCCTAAAGTAAGCATGTGCGCAAGATGCGATATAATTATAGAGTTTTCTTTTAGTTTGCTTTTGGCTATATTATTTAGCTCATTTAAAGAAACGGAAGCTTCCAACTCAGATCCATGCTTTATGAAATCAGATAATTCTATTACGGAATAACCCAATCTCTTTGCAACCTTATCGCCAACAGTACTTTTTCCGGTTCCTGGCGTTCCGCTTAAAGAAATTATCATTCCTATATTTGAACAACATCATATTAATTTCTATTTTTTGTAAAAACAAACGTTTTTGGCGTCTAACTTATAAATGAAAAACGACAGTAATTTAATGAGCGATAAAGTAGAATACCCCGCGAAACTAATAAGTAGGCTTACCGCCGGTACAGAGAAAAGATTAGAGAAAATATTGAATGACGGCACCCTAAATGACTTTCCAGAATTGAACCTGCTTGATGTAGATAATGTAAGAGAACGTTATGGCATACTGAGTGCAAATAGATTTTACAGGGGCTTGCTCGACGAATTTCTTGAACAAGATGAACTGGACGAAAAGCCGACCAGCAAAAAACTAGCCTCTATAATTGGTTATTTCACCGGCTCAAAGCTCTACGATTTCATCTTAGAAAAAACAGGTAGCCATATGCTAGCTAACGGTGCAAAATCTGCGGTTTTGATGGAGACTCTTGTCAGTTTAACTACACTTGGAGTCTTTGCGTACGCATCTAAACAAGAAGGCGTGCCTTTTATACCGTTAATCCAACAGTATTCACCCCAGATATTACCCCTGCTTGCGGAAATAGGCGTATTCGGATTTGCTGTAGGAGCAGGAGTAGTGCTCGGCATAGTGGGTCTAGAGAGGATTTTGTATAAAAATACGCCAGAACATAGCGACAAATTAATAGACTGGGTAAGAACTGCTCGTACAAAGTTTTATGAAAAAATAGGGGCTAAAAAACACATCGGAATAATCGAAAAGCCGCTCAAAACAATGGAGAATTTTATTTTAACGAACAGAGCCATAACCAAAGAGGATGTAAAAGAGGACATATCAATATACCTTAAAGAATTTTACAATGTCTGGGAACGATACAGAAGTTCACTCCTGAAGACAACTAAGTACTCCGATATTTCGTTGCAACAACTTAATGGAATGTACATGCTAGTTACTTCGTCGCTTAGCAAAAATCTGAGTTCTTCATTTAGAGCAATAAGAAAACACGATAAAAAAGTTCTGCCTGCGATTTCCGAAGGGCTGGGCCGCAGGCTTAGTAGAAGAAGCATTATACATCTATGTCCAGAAGGCGTAGGAGGATTTACTCTAATATTCCCATCGGTAATAATGGGGAAGTTTACTAGAAAACATGCTTATGGCCCCGTTTTTCTTAACACTAAGAGGTTATTGTCGGCGCCTTCTTATGATTTTGCTTTAGCACACGAGTTTGCTCATGCGGCCGGCAAAGCCTCAGAACCGCTAGCAAATTATTTTGCATTAAAATGCATCGATTCGCTAAATCGAAGTTTTCCTGACCAGGGTTATGACCTGTACGGAGCAACCAACAGATTGGCTTTTGCGGTAGCAGGTCTAAGGGACAAAATAAAAGATCAAGACGAATTTTTGGCAGAATTAGGTAAAATAACAACAGAAATAGACGGGATAAGACTAGGTATGCCAAAATTCATTTATGAAGCGATAAAAAATGATTTCAATCCTAGCGTTTCTCCACTTCCCCCAATGGACGGCTTGGATACCCACAAACTAAACATTGATGACATGTTTAAACAGCTTTACATGAGCAGTTCATACACATGCATAAAACTCGCAAAATTGGGACGTTTATGAATTTGACTCGAAATCGATAAAATTAAAAGTTAAACTTTAAATTATTAAGTCTATAAAGTATAATATAAAGTGAATAAATGGAAACTGAAAAAATAGCAGAGGTTTTGAGTAGAAACGACAAATTTCTTCTTTCAGCAATTTCAAAAGAGACTAGATACTTGTCAGATATAGCTAAAGACTCTGGCGCGGATAAATCAGCGCTTCTTAATTCTGCAAGAAAGATGCTAAGTTACGATCTATTAAAAATAATAAATGAAATTACAGTAGAGTATAAGTTAACTGAATTAGGAAGGAGATATCTTTCTAATGGGTTACCGGAACATACTCTGCTTAGAAAACTTAGAGAAAGCCCGGTTTCATCTTATCGAGATCTAAAAGATATACAACTAAATGCTGACGAAACAAGAGCGGCATTAGGAATATTGCGAAAAAATAAGATTTTAGAAGTAAATAACGATAAATTTACAATAGATAAGTCGAAGGCAGTTCTTATAGATAAAAAGAACTCGCTTCTTAGAAGAGTAGATTCAGGCGAGATAAGTCAAGATGATGAGGATATAACCGACTTTTTAAGAAGGGACATAATACAAAAATCAGAAAAAGTAAACGAGAAAATAGAGATAACCGAAACCGGCATAAGCGTTACAAAATCGAGAGGTTTCAAGAAGGATTTGGTCGACAAGTTAACACCAGAATCGATAAAAAATTGGAAAGACATAGAATTTAGAGAATACCCTTTGGATACAGAGCCTTCTGCTCCGCTCTCCGGTCGGAAAAACATATCTAAACAATTTAGTTCAAAAATTAAGGACATTCTAGTTGCAATGGGATTCAAAGAGATGCAGAGCAATTACGCCGAATCAAGTTTTTGGAATTTTGATGTAATGATGTTTAAGCAAGATCATCCAGACCGGGATATCCAGGATACAGTTTATATAAACGCACCGGAACCAAAAGTTCCTAAAGAGCTATTAGAAAAAGTGAGAAGCGTATATGAAAAAGGTTTCAATTCGGCAAAGAATAGTAAATCGATAGGTTATAGACGTGTCTTTGATGAAAGAAAAAGCAAGGTTCTTATAATGAGAGGACACACAACAGCGACAACTTTTAGATACATAAATGACTACATTTCGAAAAATAAGGAAACGCCAGCGAAATACTTCTCTATAAGTAAAGTGTTTAGAAATGAAACCTCGGATCAAACGCATTTACCGGAGTTTTATCAAGTAGAAGGGATAGTATATGATGATAATCTTAATTTGTCTGATCTTATAGGTTACATAAAAGAATTTTATAAAAAATTAGGAATAAGCAAAATACGCTTGAAACCGACTTATAATCCTTACACGGAACCAAGTCTAGAAATACAAGCGTTCAGCCCAAAACTTAATAGATGGATAGAGGTTGGAAATTCCGGAATTTTTAGACCAGAAACACTAGAGCCATTTGGAATAAAAAAGAACATAGTTGCTTGGGGCTTTGGCTTTGATAGAGCCCTCGTCTTAAGACTCGGTATAGGAGACATAAGATCAATTTATGGTGGCTTTGCAGACCTGGATTTCTTAAGAAATGTAGAATCCAAAAAGCTATTCGGAGATCTTAGTTGATATGGTAATGATAAATACTACAATAAAGGAGATGAACTCGCTCCTAAAAAAGAAGCTCTCAAGAAAAGACTTCGAAGACATGTGTTTTAGATACGGAATCGACTTAGAAGGAGAAGGAGATTATCTAAATTTCGAGATAACATCGGATAGAATCGAAATAATCTCTAAATTTTCTTTAGCACACTTGTTTGGGCAGTTAATAGGTGTAAATCTGCATAAGTCTGACGCGGTATTGTCGAAGAACGTAGAAGCCACGATAAAAAACACCCACAGGCCGTTTGTAAATCTTCTTTATGTAAAATTAGATCGTCCCGCGGGCGAAAACTTAGCTGACATACTTACTATGCAAGACAAGTTCGACAAAACAGTCGGGAGAAACAGACACTCTGCGGCCATAGGTATTTTTGATTTTTCAAAACTAAAATTCCCGGTAGTCTATGAGGAAACAGAACCTTCAAAAGTTTCATTTGTTCCCCTTGGTTTTAATTCAAAGAAAACTTATGAAGAAATAATATCAGAAACAGAGAAAGGCAGATCTTATGGAGAACTTCTAAAGGATAAGCCAATAGTCTGGAAACAAAAAGCTGGCGAGATATTCGCAATGCCACCAATAATAAATGCAGATTTTGCTTCTGTTACAAATGAAACTAAAAGTCTTTTTATCGACATAACCGGAAATAATAAGGATGCAGTTAATTCTTTAACAAAAGCACTCATATTAAATTTACAATTTCTAGGTGAAGTTTCAGTAATAAAACCAAAGTACGAGGGAAAAACTATTGAAACCGGTTTAGAATTTAAAACTAACAAATTCTTTTTGGATAAGTCTAGCGTTTTAAATTT
>JASHWD010000006.1 GCA_030044235.1 Candidatus Parvarchaeota archaeon
CTCAAAAGACTACGAGGCTGTCACTCTCTTTGACGCGACATTCCAGTCGACTTCGTCCTCCTCCTTACGGCCATTTACCACACCACATTTCCGCATTGCTACGGATTCGGTTCGCCCTCTTCCCTTTTCGTTCGCCATTACTAGGGGAATCTCGATTGATTTCTTTTCCTCTAGGTACTAAAATGTTTTAGTTCCCTAGGTTCCCTTTCTCAGCTTGCGCTGAGAATCTGCATTTTCATGCAGGCTTCACGCATTCAGAAACGGCACGATCAACAGTCGTCTGCACTTACCGTGCCCTTATCGCAACTTGCTGCGTCCTTCATCGGCACCTGAACCAAGTCATCCATCTAATAGTTTGGTGTTTTTTGCAATTGTACAGTCACATATATGCGTTTTACCGCATATCGACCCTTGCTTCGTTATAGTAAATATAATGAAGTGCATGCGTTTGATAAAACTGTATAAGGTGAGAATTGTTTATAAGCTTTGCTTTTAGCTTTATAGTTTATTAAACTCTTTTAATTTTATAAAATAACGATAAAAAAGTAATTTGTTCTATACTTTTAGCTCTTTTGCCTAGCTTATCTTTCTATCGTTCTTTGTATGTGGGTCATCCACATTCTTAGGTAAAATGTTTTCTAAAGTTCCCATAGTTTTATGCATTTATTCTTTTTGAGAATGGTAAGAGAATTTTATTTTTGATCCATACCCTTCCAAAAGATGATCCCCGTATACCTGTTCTATGCGCATTTCGTCCAAACGCCCGTTTTTAATTTTTAAGTGCGCATAACGAAAACCTTCCGAGTTTATGGCATCCCTGGCAGTACGGTAAAATAAAACTTTATAAGTATTCTTTGATTTTCTCTGTATCTTAAGTGCGTGAGTAAGGATAAAACGTGGGTCATTTTGAAGCAGTTCCAACATGTCTGACAAACAATAATATATTTCTATTTTGTTGTCCATTACGGCTTTTTCTTTATCTTGTGTTTGTTCAATTTTTTTTGGGATAAACTCAGCGTTATAAGTTACTCTATCTATCAGCTTAGTAGGCTGGCTAAATCTTTTGTCCTTGCGGACTAAACGATTTGGAGCGTACTCAAAGAAAACGCCCCCGAATATATTTTCATCGAAACGCGTATCCCTGCCACTGAATTTAGAATTTTTCAATTCCTCCAAAAGTAGATCCAATTCTCCTTTCATAACGATATATTAGAATAAAACTAGTATTTATGCTTTTCACTACTCGAAAGGGAGGATTAAGCTGTGTGTCCACAAACCGGACAGTGTCTAGGGGTCTGTCCTTTAGTATGGATTGTGCATACGCACCTACAATTCTTATCCTCAACGCATCTTGAACACATATAAATCTAAATAAATTTCTTATAATATAAAGTCTTTTAAGGCCGGTCTCCGCATTTAATGGGGCTTTAATAGCAAAAAAGCTTTAAATATCGGAAGTGATATATAAATATCATATTAGTATCACATAAGGATAGTAAAGAAGTGAAAGATATATTATCGAAAGTATGAGAAGGAAGGGCGCTATGGCATTTAATGATAAAGAGACTGATGATCCAGATGATGATTATGAGTTAGAGAAGGACGAATCTCTTTTTGAATAGATAATTACAATATAAGATTAGAAGTTATTAACTGAAGTATTGGATTCCAAAACAGTAGAGTTATTAATGTGCCTATAAGCAGGCCGGGGACAAATGGCAATCCTATTTTGACTAAAACTTGTTTTATACTAGATTCCTTGAGCTTTTTTATATCGTTTTCTTCAAGACCTATATTCTTTTTAGTGACTATAGTTTTACCAGATTCATCAACCGCATCGTCTGCTAACCAATCTCCTTCAGTTAATTTATCTACATGTACATTTACAAACATCATATTTTCAGCCACCACATATATGTATCTCATCGATACTAGCATGAATGCTGCAAATGCCGCTAAATAGTTTACCGGTAATGGGAGAAACTCTATGAAAAGAAATATCAATATTGCCCCGCCAAGAACCAGCCCTATATCATATAAATGCAAGAATTTTTTCATCTGGCTAAACTTCATCAAGCCAAAAACTATTGTACCAAAAAGCCCGTATAAGCCTCCAAAAATTAGAATGTTTATAAAAAGATTTATAAAAGAAAAACTTGAAGACATACTAAAAGAAGTAAATACAACAGAAAGACCAAGCATTAACTTTACGTCTCCTCCCGCCCACTGTCCGGCCCGATACATAAGGTAAGAAAAACCAAAAAGAAGTGCCACCGAAGCCGGCATAAATTCTAAGTTCGATATCGAGTCATTTCCTATCGCTAATATAAGCGACAACAATAAGCCACCACCTATTAGCATATAGCTTATGAAATCTGGAACTTCTCTAGTTTTTATGTCAGAATATGAAGCTAAAGAAAGCGTTGCGACTACAAACACGGATATAAACAAAATAAGATATGATATCATATATGCTATACTTAATTGGTACTGGTTTATATTATTTAACTGACATGCCGCTCAGGGCGCTTGACAAATTAAAAAAATGCAAAGAAGTTTACCTTGAACGTTATACAAATCTCAATGATATAAGCGAACTAAAAAAATTAGAAAAAACTATCAATAAAAAAATAACTCTAGTAGGCAGAGAAGAAGTAGAAAGCGATTTCATAACTTCTAGGGCTAAAACTTCTGATGTTGCATTATTAGTGCCTGGAGATCCGCTTTCTGCTACTACGCATGTCTCTTTGCTCTGCGAATGCAAAAATATGGAAATAAAATTTGAAGTTTTGCATGCCAGCAGTATATTCTCTGCAATCGCAGAGAGCGGCTTTTCTCTCTACAAATTCGGGGCGACATGCAGTATACCTATATACACGACTAATTTTAAACCCGAAAGCTTTTTCTCTGTTATAGAAGAAAACATAAAGGCGGGTTTACATACTTTAGTTCTTTTGGAGGCAAAGGACGAGAAAAATTTCGTTGATTTGAATTCTGCAATAGAAATATTAAAATCTATAGAGACTAAAAGAAAGATAAAAATAATAGATTGGAATAATGTTTTATGTGTTTCTAGATTGGGCAGCGAATATCAATCTATTTTCCTCGCAAAGGCAAATAAAGAAAACGTTCCGCCGCCGGCCAGTATAATAATCCCAGGAAAATTAAATCAAGTAGAATTGGATAACTTTAGAATGTTGTTATCTTAGACGCTTAACTAACAGAGACCGGTAATAGATTAGAAGTAAGACAATAAGTATAGCCTACGCTTATATTCATATCTGTATTTGTAGTGAAGCCAGAAGACTGTGTTACTGGGCTAAAAGTAATCTCTACCGGCAATTGTAATTTGCCATTGACGTAAAGTGCGCCCGGAGAGTTCGTATTTGTTATGTTGTATGACCTTCCAACCAAGGTTAAAAAGGACCCGCTCGGGAGTTCTATAAATGCGGTACCAGCCATATCGATATTTAGCCAATTTAATGTGCTGTTTTTTATATAGCCAGCTGAAAGTGGGGAAGCAAGTATATACATGGTTTGATTAGTAGCAGAAGGTGGTGCGGTTACTACACTAGTAACTCCTGAAAGTGAAACGGAAACCGGAGCTATTGAACTGCTAGGAAGGTTTACCGGCGGAGTTCCTGTAAAAGTTTGATTCTCTACAGTTATAGGGTAGTTTGCGTAAGACACATCATTAAAACAAGAAGTAAACTGTATGTCACAGCTTCCGGTTCCTGGCGCGGAAAAAGTCCAAGTAGAAGAAGTAGACGCCCTTGGATAAACCTCAACGTATTTTGTTGACGGTGTAGAGCCGCAACCATAGCCTATTATAGAAACGTTTAGTGCAGATGCTCCATCGCTTGCAATTGTAGCAACGACGTTAAAGCTCTGACTTGGATAAAGATTTGATATTTGCGCAGTCGACGAAGCGGTAACATTTATTGGTATCGCTGAAGGTTGATATGTTGTAGTCGAAGAGCTTGGGAGCGATATGTAACCGGCATAATAGAGATAGGCTATAGCTATCACGACAATCACTATAATAACCAAACCTATCGTCCCAGAACCACCCTGGGCCTTTTTTGACATATTAATTATTGACAAGTTATAGTCGGGCCACTGAAAGAATATCCGTAATTATAATAGGTGCTTATCCCAACTTCATTTTGTGTTGGTTTTGCTATGTTCGTTGCGGTAACCTCTATTGGCAATCCGCCGGTCAATAATGCTAGATTAACGTCATTAATTGTAAGAGTAAGTGTAGAACTACCTGTGAAGCTTAATTTCTGTAGATTATAAGTAACAAACGCCGACGCTATCCCACCGCTAGTATTGCTTATAGTTAAAATTAACTTTGTTATCATTCCCTTAGAAGTGCTTACAAAAGGCTGACCATTGTAAACAGATGGACTTAATGTCAAGCTTAGTGGTGCCTGTGCATTACCTGAACTCACTTGTGTCTCTATTGTTATTGGATTAGCTATTACTGAAAGGAACCCAGCAGAAACATTAAGTGGTAGAACCTGTAAAGGTGTTGATCCGTATGGATAAGTCTCTACAGAGGTAGTTGCATTCTGCCAGAAGTTCTGAAGCGATACCGTGAAAGTGGAATCCGATACTTGATTTCCCGCAAGACATGTTACATTAAATTCTCCAGACGCTGGCGCCGACATAATTGCAGGCATGCTTACCAGGATAGAAGGATTTGTTACTTTTACATAACTAGGGTTACCTACGTCTAACGTTACGTTAGGAGTTAACGATTGACCGAATGGATTGAAGTATGTGAAGATTATATTAGATGAATGTCCGGCTAGTATCGGCGAAGTTTGCAATGCGGCTGTAGTTGTAAATGCTGTCGGCGTTGTAGTACTATTAGAAGTATGTCCTAAAAGACTTCCTAGGTTTCCACTAGCTGCAAAGTATATTATCACTACCAAAACTACAACTAATACCAAACCTAAAACGACTGCTGAGCTTGCCGCTCTTTTATTGAACATAAATAAATAACGTGATTTGTCTATTTAAACTTTTATTGTCGATTTTAATCTTAAGATGTTGAGTACGATAGAACTTTTAGTGTTACCGGGAAAAATCCATTCTCCAGATAATTATAACTTATCCCTATCTGCATTGCTGATAAAAAGTAAGGAACGCTATCAGCAGATAATGTGGCCTCCTCGTTCTGATTTAAAGATATGGGGAGCGTTAAAGTTGTTGAGCCTGTGCCTACAGATACTGCTCCGCTGAATGTTATTGTCCCATTAGAGTGTTGAACTGAATTAAATCCAAAAAGGCCCTGAGTCATGTTGACTTCGCTAGAATTCATAGTTATTGTAACATTTACTGAGCCTAGAATTATCCCTGTACCTACATTAGTAAGACCTAATAATACTTGAGCAGCTGTGCCATACACGGCGGGAAGCGATGCAGAAGTAGAAATACTAACCGGACCTGCCGTATTACCATAAGATGATAGCGAAGGCGCAGGATAATTTGTGCTGCTGTAAGCCTGTTGGGAAACGAACTCCAAAGATTGTGAAGCCGCTGCTTGATATGAGTAATTTATATAGTAGCCTAAAAGCTGCGTGTAGGGTATGTTCTGATATGCGCCATTAGAAGGCGAACTTAATCTGAACACTTCCAGTACGCTTCCTCCAGCAAAAAGCGTTGGTATGTTTGTACACTCTTGCGGTGTCGAAGTTTTCTGATTTGGACTCGAAGTTATATTGAATATGCCTAGATTATCAAGGCATAAGTCTATCGAAGTCGCGCCTTTTCCGTCGATGTTATTTGAGATTGTGAAACTGACATCGAATTGCGTAGCCGGAGAAACACTTGAAGTATATTGTACAGATGATACCGTTACACCCTGTGTTATAGGCGGTGGCGGTGCTGTTGTACTGAATATGCCTAGGTCAGAACTTATGTATGGTAAAAGAATTATCACTATTACTATTACGACTATTATACCTATCAGAACCAAACCTGTGTTTTGACCGTTCTTTCCTAGATTTTTATAATTTGCCATAATTTAAAATCTAACAGGTTGTGCTGCTCTCACCTCTTAAAACATAAGGCATGTCCATGTCTTGTATATAGTCATAATTTATGTGTGCCAAAAGTGGAACTGTATCGAAATGTTCGGCACCGGGAAGAGTCGTTACTTGTGAAAGTACAAGCTGTACTACGTTATTCGGATTTTGCGCTGTACAATTCCAGTAGTTGTTATTAGGCAAAACAAAATTAGTGGTTCTGCCTCCGTTTGAAGGAGAGCAGGTCCATGACGGGTTTGGATTATTTGGATTCGATCTGTCCGAAGGATTAACAGGCCATAGTGACATTGGGACGAATACAGACAAAGAATTTAGATAATAATTACTTCCGGAACCACTATTGGTTACCCCTATGTTTATAGGTATATTTCCGGTTATAGTTTCTACAGGTTGCGGTTCGCTGGTGCTCAATGTTACCTGTACTGGGCCAGGACTTACAAATGTGACTGAAGGCGCATTAGCGATTAGTGGCTGACCGGCTACAGATAATTCTTGTGCGTAAGCATTTTCTACAAGTTCTATTGGAAATATTGATGCTGCGGTATAATTCTCTATTGTAAAGTTTAGCTGAAGAGAAGCTATAGAGTCCAATTGTACCTGATTCCCCGGGCTTGTAGACGGCGGACAGGAGACGCCAATAGCAGTCTGATTCGTTATGGTCTGTCCTGAATATATCAAAGGAGTCAGCCCCGCGTCGTATTCTGTTGGAGAAGTAATACCGGTAGTGTATATGCAGTTAAATGCCGCAGCCGGGTCGTCTGTGCTTCCACACGAAGTATTAACAAGGACCGGTATGCCTACCTTTGTTCCTAAATCTACATTCGCAGTATTTTTAACGGTATAAAATAAATCGACTGGATTTGCGCTACTTGATGATATTATAAACGCGGTTTGCGGATTTTGAGTAGGAACGGTTGTCAAGAAAGAAGTAAATGTGGGATAAACGCTCTGTGTGACGTTGGTATTTTGCGTACCTGCGCAAGTTACCGGATTAGCTACGCAAGCAAGTTCATTAGAGACCAGACTAAAAAGCGGAGAAATATAAGAGCCTATCGCAGAAAAGATCGGCCCATAATAAGATTGCTCCTGATAAGAGAAAAAGCCGGTGTGATTTGAAACGCTTAGATAAACGAAAATTATTACTGGCAGCGAGATTAATACGAGAATTATTAGTATTGCGCTATATTTTTTTGCACCGCGAACGACATTTGCTCTGTTGAAAAGTTGATAGGGCTCACGTGCGGCTGCTTCGGCTTGTTTAAGTCTCAATGCGGATAATTGCTCAGCGATAGTATCATTTGGCGTACTAGGGGCCGAACTTGCAGGAGAGTTTCTTCTGAAAAGACTAGAGCTTACTTTACTGCCGGCATTTCTAATTTTGCTACCGGCATTCTTAACTCTGTCTCTCCAAGCCATATCTTATTTTAACAAACCTTAACTTATATAGATTTTAGATATTAGTATTAAGAAGTCGGCTTTATCGATATATATTCCGGAATGACAAGACCAGCAGATGATATGGATATTGTTCCGGTGTAGTTACCTTTAGATTCTGCTCCGGCTAGTGAACTGTTGCTCATTATTATTATATTCTCCCCGATAACCAAGTTAGCAGAATTAATCTGATAAGTCTGACCGGAAGGATACAGCGTAAAAGAAACTTGTCCTGGTTTCATTATACTGTTAACATAAAAGTCCAGAACATATTCTCCAGAGGTCTTTTTCACAGTATAAGGAACTGTAACATTATTAGGCGTTATCTGTGGCATTTCGTATGTCAAGCCAGCATTTGCTATTTCATAAGTGCTGTCTTGGCTTACGATGAAACCTAAATCAAAGGTTGCCGGAAGCACGGCTGAGGTTCCGCTACCTATCGCTTTATTTACGACGTAAGAAGGAAGCATTGTAGTAATAGGAGCATC
>JASHWD010000041.1 GCA_030044235.1 Candidatus Parvarchaeota archaeon
ATTCCAAAACTTACTGTCGCAGGACCTGTAAAATTACTTGGCAAGTAAGAGGATAAAGTTGTAGGATTAGTAAAATATGAACTCCCGACTTGGTCAAATGGTAAAAAATTTATATAAGCGGAAGAATAATAACTGCCTGTAAAAAGTCCAGTTGCTTCCTCATCTCCGCCGGGAGCGACTGCGCTGCCATTCTCTATTATTGCTGGTAAGGACATTGCTGATTCAAATGTCGAAGCGGAAAAATTAAATGTAAAGGTAGGTATGTTCCCATCATTTGTGGCTGACCTATCATAGAATAGTTCTGTAAAGTTTCCGAAGCGACTTAATGCTATCGCTATGGCGTATCGTTCTTGTGCACAGTACGGACAGCCCTGTGCGCCTAAATAAAGAAATGTAGGTTTCCCATCAATAGTCAAGCTTCCGGCAGTTGACTTTACCGGTATTGGAATCAAGTCATAGTTATCGTCAGGCATTACTAAAACGCAGTATCCCGGCTCTGCTGAGCTTGTAGAGGTCGCGGCAGAACCTGCGAAACACGTTAGATTTCCGGCTAGTTGTTCGTCTCCAACTTCAGCTAACTGAGTAGAAAGATTTGACAAACTTTGAATAAAACTAGCATTCATTTCTGTACCTATCGGACCAAGGAAAAACTTTGAAGAATTTATTGTTGTATTAGAAGAACCTGTAAAATATAAAGAAGCCCCTGGCGTTGATTTCATCTGAACAGAAGCGTTGTTAACAAAAAGCAATGAAAAAACCATTGCGGCGACTATCGCCATAAATGCAAATGAAATTAATGCTTGTTTTTTCTTATTCATAATAAACATCATAAAAATATTGTATCCGTCTCTTTAAATAGATTAACCAGCTCTCAAACCCGTAGACACCCGTCATAAATAAAACACGGTGTTGAATAGCCCGTTTTCTGTCGCATTTCGGCCGCGTTCGCAGCTTCTTAATAATGCGCTATAACATTCGACTAAGCGCCGGAATACCGGTTTGCACGCCGCAGGTTTGCCGTTTCATCCGAAAGCCGCGACAATCAGTCTAGCATCATCTTTTATCGCTGCTGCGGTTCGTTTCTGCTCAATAGCCTACATTTTCATGTACTATATTACTATAGTGCGGGTTTTGTCGTGAACGGACTTCCTCCTTTGATGGTCTGTTATATACAACACCGTAATTATCCTCCGCAAACCTAGTATTAATATTTTAAAACGAACCTAAATAGTTAGTATATGCAGATAGACTTAATTTCTTTGGACGATTTAGAAAAAGACAATAAGATTTACATAAAGGGAATTAGTCTGGTCGGTTCGGTAAAACTAGACTATGTTACAGGAAAACACGTTTCTTTTATTGTCGAGGGCGAAGAGAGCAAACATAACGTGATGTATTTTTTAGAAAAAACTGGGGAAAAACGATGGCAGTGCGATTGTAAATGGTATACATTACAAAGCAAAACCTGCTCCCACATAATTGCAGTTAATCTAGCAATCAAAAAATCTATTTTAAAAGTCTAAGCGTATCCAGGCAAGTAATCGTATCTTTTCCTTTCTTGAATATTCTCTTCTTTTTTAGGCTTTTCTTGATCTGTAATGCTCTCTCCCTCTTTCGGCTTTTCTGAAATGTCGGTTACATCACAAGAAGTTTCTTTTATCTCAGAATCGTGTATCTGATTTATTGCCTGCATAAACAAGACCAGCGAATCATTTGCTGTTTGATCTAGCACATATTTCTTTTCGTTAGCCTTCTGCACATAAAGTCTGGAGCCTATCATTTCCCCCCCATTAAAAGTCATTCTGTAGACTACCAACATGTTTTCTTTCCCGATAAAAAGTGCTGAAACGCTAGTCTGATTGAATGTATCGAGTGGTTCAAGACCGTTTTCCCTTAAGCCCTGATCCGTGAAGCCATAAAATTCTCTAGATCTGCCGGATTGTCTAACTTGATAATCTCCCAGATCTATCTTGCTGCCGTCTTTATCAGTAAGTACAATATTCTTTGCGGATATTCTTTTATTTTCGTCCCCTTTGAGTTTTATTTCTCCTCTTAAGAAATAAGCTGGTCCAAGTTTTCCGATTTTATTTAAGTGAACCTGGTATATATCTAATGTATCGTTCATATAGGAGACCGAAGGCTTATCGAAGCTCTTCTCAGCGACTACTTCATAATAATTCCCGCTTCCTTTAGACCAGTCAAAGTCTTCTCCTGTTTCGACTACGGTAAGCTGGGGATTCTCATCTGTAAGTTTTAGCAATTCTTTATCAGAGGCGGTTATTTTTTCCTCTTCTTTAAGTCCGCCAAGTATTTCATCAAGACCTTCAGACTGTATTCGCTTCTGTTCCATTTATGACTCTTCTGTTTGGCTAAAATCTTTATTTAGTACCGAAGTCCGGTCATTATCTAAAACGACTAGACTGTCTAATTTAGGACCTGCCATATTTATTATCTAAGAAAGAAACTCGTATAAATACTTTAATTTTTCACTATTATGTTGTAATGATAAAAGTTTATTATTTGGCTAAGATGATAAAGTAAAGTTTACGCTATCTGCGTAGAATCCTGAACCCCAAAAGGCTAAGGTATAATTGCCGGACGGCAGCGTAATGTTTATATTTCCTGACGTTGCGTTCCCTAAGAGTATTATATTTTTCGCTACAGAACTCAAATTATAATCCGAAGACGGTAGAAAGGCGCTAGTATCGAAGCTAGAACTCGCGAAAAGATTGTCGATATCGGCCGCGGTCCCGACTATCCAAGTGGTAGTTATATTTGAATTAAAATCTAGAGACAGATTTGTGTTTGTACTAGAAAGATTTGAATACGCAAAAGAGTAATATCCGCCTGGCAAGCACTGTGTGGAAGCACATGTACTAGAAACTGATATAGTTGAAATCAAATAGAAGATTATTATAGCTATTATCGGTATCAGAATAAGCCACCATCTATTTTTTGCCATCCCAAATCCGCGGTTTCCTCTGCCCCCGTTTTGAGCTACTCCCTGCATATCCAGAGATGTGCCACACTTTTCGCAGAACTTTGCCCCAGACTTATTTTCCGCGCCACAAGCAGGACATATTCTTTGCTTATTATCTGAAACGGAATTTAAGGCCTGGCCACATTTTTCACAAAACTGTGCATCCGGGCTGTTTTTTGTTTTACAATTTGGGCAGATTTTAGATTTCTTTTCCATTCAAGTTATTATAATATCTATCCTTTTGCTTTAAATATATTAAGCATAAAGTAAAAACCGTAGTCACCTTTGCCATCGACTTTAATCGTTTAGCTCCGCTATGACGCCGCCTTTATACTCACGATTAGCATAAACATAGTCGTCATAAATATCATCAAGTTTTTCTACGAATATATTGCCCTTTTTTATAAATCGCATGCCTTGTTCTTTTGCATACTTTCGCAATGCTGAGTCTACTGTTTTATCGCTAACCTTTACATCGGATCTTATCTCGCTAAGGCGACAGAGACTATAAGCTGAGGATATTTGCGGATTCGTGTAAAGATCGCTTGCCTTCCTGCACATGCATATGGTAGCGCGACCGACTACCTTACCTTTAGCCTTTACTACTGCCCAAAAAATGTATGGATTTTTCAAATAATCTCTTGTGTGTTTAAAAAAGTCTCCTCCTGGAGATAAGCAAGAAGTTATATTCTGAAGCGCCTCCATCTGCGTTTCTAGGTCTGAAGGCTTTAGATATAGAACTATATCATCTCTCTTGGATAAAACATATGAACGTCCAGGTCCTTTTTTGTATACTTTTTTGCCAGATAATATATAAGCTATCTGTGAATCGAACTCTTTAAGCCAATAAGAAAGCCTTTCTATCTTAGATGAATCCTGTATAGCGTACTTCTTGGAAAAATATTTTTTAATGGCATTAAGTGCATTGTCATAAGCTAAGTTTAAATCCGATCCCTTTCGTATCTTTATATGATTATTTGCTGCTATCCCTAGAAAGTATGCTAAATTTATTAGACGCTCCGCCTTTTTTACCCCAAAATTCTGTAAAGTTATATTATCAAGAAACTTTCTTATCTCGCCGTCTTCTTCGCGCCCTATGTCATCTAAACTATTTATTTTTCTTATGGCTGTCTTGTCTTTTCTTTTAGCTAGATACGCAAATATCCCTGCGCTTTTTTCCGGTCCAAATAATCTATATGTTTTCTCATTTACATCTATTAGCATCTCAGCACCATCCTCGTCTTTCTCAGAGAATGCATCGAGAGCTAGAATGAAATTTGTATAAACCGAAATGGACCTTTCATCCGAAAAGTCAAGATAGTCAGATAGCGTAAAACATCCTCGCGAAAAAGTATTTTTTCCTACAAATTTATTTATTGTTCTCACTATCTCGGGATTTGATAAGAAACTGATAAAGTTTTTGGTTTTCTTTTCGTCTGAATTAACTTCTAGGGCTTCCCCAACCGTATTGTCCGATGTCAAATAGAACGCTGCTGGTTCTTCGTAGTTATTTAATGCTGAAAGAAGCGATTCGATATTTTTACTGTATTTTTGGCTTATTTCCTTATTTTCCGAATTAGAAATATTTTGGAGTATACTAGAGGCGAGCTTTTCACGGATATAATCGGACTTGCACTTCTCAAGCTGGCCGGTTATTTCTTCAGAGGATAAGTTTTCAAGTATGGCTTCCAAATTTGAAAGGTAGCCATAACCGAAGCCATTAGAATTTACCCTACGCCAGAAAGCTTTTCTGTCTTCGTACTTGCTGGCATCCGCCGCCGCCATTTAAGAATAAAGGCTCATTAACTTATAAGCATTAATCAAATCTAGTTATCTTAAAAGCGGCTTGTTATTAAAATTAAGACTTTTGAACTTTTATTTTGTATCCCTCCGCCTGCTTATACCCGTTTCGATCTGGAGCCGAATTTGAGTAAAAAGATTCCAGGTATGCGTACGGATTGTTTTCGACGTACAAGTTTACGCACATTGATTTTGGATCTAATTTTAATTTTGAGACTGCCCTATTTCTGAAATCCGTAGCTTTACCTTGAGTAACGTGCTTGTTAAGAAATAAATATTCAAAGTTTGCTTTAGAAGCGTAACTGCGTACGGCGTCTAACATCAAATCTATCCATTTATTTCTACCTACAGAAACGACTCCTCTTCCGGCCTCAACAGAATCTATAAGAAGTACTTTATGCCCACCCTCATCTTTGGTTTTGTAGCATATCGCAGTAGCGGTTTTTAGCTTATCATCATCCAAATACATATCGATTAGCTCCATATTAGGATTCTTTATATAGTCCATCACGTCTCCTTGCCCCAAGCGCTCACCTGCAGGATAAAAGACGCATGCGCCCACTTTCAAATTATCAAACAAGTCCAGATAATTCCTCTTCCAAGTTCTAATGGTAATTTTATTAACCGATCCGGTCTGCTTTTCTTCTTTTAAGGCTTCTGTAATTTCCGTTAAGGTGCCTTGGCTTCCGGCTAATTCCGGGTATCTCTTCTTTATCCCATCTATGATACTAAAGCAACCATCTTGTTCACCATTACGTAAAGAGTTCAAGTTATTGTAGATTAAATCATGGAAAACTTTTTTCTTGTCTATTCTAGAACGTATATGATCTATCTCCTCCCTGCCGAATAGTCCATAAGCGCGCTCAATTTTTTGAGAATCGCTCGTTGTTATACCGGTGATAAGTGCACTAAGCTTATGTCCATAATCTAGTTCTAGATGGTCTTTCTCTTTAAGCTTCTCATGCGAATAAAGTGTAATTGATTCAGATTCTTTTCGGCTCATCACCTTGCTTAAAGACTCTGCAACTAACTTTCCACTTAATACGCCTTTTATTATCATTGGCATAACATCGGAATCTATTTTTTCTGATAATGACGGATCTAGGCCGTTTGTTCCTAGCAAAGCCTCTAAATCTGATTGCTCTAACTTCATACCGGTAAGATCAATAAGGTGGGGTATTTCATGTCTATGAGACTTGTTTGCTGATAAACTCTGCAAAAGATTAGAAAATTCTTCCCTGCTGAGTTCTGGTTTTACATTAAAAACATGAATTAATTGTTCTAAATAACCAAATAGATAATTATTTAATTGTCTCTTATACTCGGCTTGTAAATCTTCCTTGTTTGGTGAAATGCCTATCTGATTAATAGTTGCTTCCATACACCTTACATTTTGGTGGGCAAATAACCTAAGAAATGCGCTTCGCGCTTCTTCCTCCTTGAACTTAGGTTTAATTCCTGTCGCTTCTTTTAATGAAACTAGTCCATCTGTCCAATCTTGAAATAGATACAAGCTATATTCTCTTTGTAATAAACCTTCATCAAATTTTGGTCTAATTCCCGTTATTTCTGCTAATTTTGACATTTTCTTTATGTAATCTAAGTTTCTAGTTTTTAGAAGTTTCCGGTATGTGTCTTGCAGCCAGTCATTTTTATTTTGGACTCCAGCAATCTCTATTATGGTTTTAAAATAGTCTGGATTCCCCTCTATTATTAGTTTTGACAACTCTGTCGATGATATATCCGGTTTAACTTTTGTAATCTCGCTTAGTCTTTTAATGCCGTCAAAATAATGATTTTCCAAGTACCTTGTATAAGTACGCTTTACATCACCTGGATTTGGGGCGGTTCCGCTTAACTCGGCAAGTAACTCTATAGATTGAAATTTGTCGTTGTGTAAGTATATTTCCATTATTTCTCTAAGCTTATTTTCTTCTAGTCTAATCCCCCCACAAATAGATTTAAATTTAGAAAGCTTTGATGTGGTTTCGCCAGTCGCCACTAGCTTATCAGATATCTCTATGGCGGATTTAGAGTTAACGGATCTGTAAAAATCTTCTAATACTTCTTTTTCAGGTTTTATCCCGGTTAGAGTTACTAAATCTATGAACTCCATAAAATTTTTCCAAGTGCCTAGCTGCTTATATTTAAGAGACACGCTACTTGGATCTAAATCAGGCTCGATTTTAAATGAGTTTATAAATGTCGCCAAAGTTCCTATTTTATTCTCATTAAAAAGATTTTGAAAAATTTCTTTAAAGAGTCCTTTTTCTGGCTTTATTTCTGTGATAGTTACTAAGCTCTCGAGATCGCTTATCTCTGATTTACCTGCAAGTCGTTTGTATGCTGCGAACACATCTGATTCTTCGAACATATGTTTAGCCCTCATCGTTGAATGAGAAAAAAATGGCGCGTAGTCGGGTAAAGCTCTTAAATCGTTGATTTTATCTTTCTCAAGAAGTTTTTTAATTATAAATCGTTGGTCGTTATCGTCTAAATCTTTAGGTACGCCATGACCTATTCCAAACTCCATAAAATCGATAAAAGATTCTAAATCTCCATTAGATAACATAGAGATATAGCCATTTCGCATGACTTCGTCGTCGGGATAAATACCTGATGCCTCGAACAAAAAGCTTGCTAACTCAGGACGTCCAGCCTGGAATAATTCGCTATACGCTTCGTTTACTTCG
>JASHWD010000042.1 GCA_030044235.1 Candidatus Parvarchaeota archaeon
GTTTTCTATCCTTTCACAAATCAAGACCTGATAGAGAAAATATCAAAAATAACCAGAGTAAACGTAGGCGATTCTCCAGTAAATGCGGTATTGTTTTACGGACCGCCAGGAACCGGAAAGACCATGATGGCAAAGGCAATCGCAAGCGAAAAGGGCATAACCTTGATGCGACTTTCGTTATCTGACGTTTATACAAAATGGTACGGCGAATCGCAAAGGAAATTAAAACAAGCTTTGGATTACGTAGATAATTACAGCAAAGACAAGAGGGTAGTACTATTCATAGATGAGATAGATTACCTTGGCAAAAGAGGCATGGTTGAAACAGGCACAGATATGGAGGACCAGCGTACGCTGGAAAACATGCTGACCTGGCTTGACGGCCTTGACACAAAAAGAAATAACGGTCACTTACTTGTAATAGGCGCAACCAACATAATAGAGAAACTCGACCCGGCGCTTATGAGAAGATTTCAGAGCAAAATTTACTTTGATAAACCTTCTAAAGAAGACAGACTTGAGATAATCAACCTTTACGCGCAACATCTTCCAAAGGAAGACCTTGAGATAATCGCTTCAAAAACAGAAGGACTTGTTGGCGATGAACTTATGAAAGTAGCAAAAAAAGCGGAATTCTCTTGGGGGATGCACCTTCTTGAAAAAGGCATAGAAGAAGCGAGCGGCCCAGCACTAGATTACTACTTAAAATCTATAGAAGAGATTACTGGTAAGAAAGTGTCAATTGCTAGCGCGCCAGAAGGAATATATAGATAAATTTTAACTGGTTTACTGTAGAAGCAAATACATTACCCCAAAAGCAAATGCTATTGCTATGAACGCAACCAAAAGAATTAATTCTAGAGTCTCGGCTTTTCTACCTTTGTTCTTTCTAGGCATGCGTGCGAATAGAATAACCGCAGTAAGTCCCATCGCTAAGAACCAAAAAAGTTCGCTTATAAATAACGGGCTAGCTAAAGTTTCGTTTGAATAGAAGTAATAAACCATGGAAAGTATCGCCAACCCCGCAAAAAACCATCTTATAAAATTTAAAATTTTGTGAAAGGATATTTTTTCCATTTATAATATAAAAGATATTATTCAAAAATGTTTTTATATATTTCTGTTAGCTTGAGAGCCACATTTTTGGGTCTTGCTGGAGCTATGTCCATATATGCTTTTTCAAGATTAACATTTTTCCATGCGCGTTTAGTAATAAGTTCCTCTATATTGTCGTCATTCCATAGAAGAGTATTATTCTTTATCAGAGGAGGTATATCTCCATCATAGCAAAGTACGGGGACTTTACAGGCCTTTGCTTGGGCTATCGGCATCCCGAACCCCTCTGTTTTAGAAGTAGATAGAAAGACATCGAAAGAGTTATAAGTCTCTACAATATTTTCTTCAGATAGAAAACCTAGATATTTTATTCTCGGATCATCCTTTATAAAATCTAAGAAAGGGAAACCACTTCCGTAAATTTGAAATTTTAGGGAATCATCTTTTATTTTTTTAAACTTCTCTATGAACACCATCAACTTTTCTGTTTTGTTTGGGGCGGTATTGTTTATGTAGCCTATAATAGTTGATCCATTATTTTTTGGCGTGTTTAAAGGCTGGAATTTGTCCGGAATAATATCATTTAAAGTTGCTATTTTAGATTGCGGAACATCTTTTTGTTCTATAAGAATTTGTTTTATCTTATCATTAACCGGCACTACAAAATCATAGTCTTTAATGTGGTCCCAATATTTTTGTCTATCGGTCAACTTTATACGAGTTAACGGTCGTTGAAAAACATTCCCAGACTTAATTTTATTTTTTATATAATCTTTGTCTAAGGAATGTAGATCGTGCAGTGTGATAATTTTGTGTTTGTAATTTTTTAGCTTATTTAATGGTATTATACCCATATTCATCACGTGCACGTTTTTTGGTCGGCTTCCAGCAAATTCAAAGTACAGGGCTCTTTTTACAGCTTTGTTTAGCGTTGGAAAAGGCAGTTTCCACCAAGGCATAAATTCGTCAACGCTAACTGTGTAAATATCAAGACTTGAGTACAATTTCAATGCCTGCGCAAGACGATAACTAGCAATTTTCACGCCGTTTCCGGTTTCTGAGGAAAAATCGGCGCCCATTAAGCAGATTCTATCCATATTATTTCTCTTTTTTATACATTGACTTTAGACAATAAAAACATGTTAAATATAATAGTTTAAACTTGTGCTTTTTTGCCTTTTAATGCTTTACGCCTATTCTAAAAAATTTACAGTAAGAAAAAGAATAAATTCTTATTGAACAAATAAACATTATGTCCTACAATGTTATAATCGGGAGGAACGAGAGAGACTTAAAAGTATATGGTGACCTTGCCACTACGCAGATAGGCAAACAATATATACAAATGGGAAACTTAGTAAGTCTTGGCAACCAGATACTTCTCGATGCGCTTAGGCCCCATGTAATACTTATCGCTGGTAAAAGGGGGTCTGGCAAAAGCTATACAATGGGTGTAATAGCAGAAGGACTTGCATCTTTGCCGACCGAAGTATCACAAAACATAACCTCTCTTATAATAGATACAATGGGGATATACTGGACCATGAAAAACCCGAATTACAAAGAGGCAAATATACTAAAGGAATGGGGCGAAGAGCCTAAGGGATTTGGCAACGTTAAAGTCTTTGTGCCGAAAGGTTCTTTCGATGCGATAAAGGACCAGAACCCTAATATGGCGGACGCATCGTTTTCTCTTACTATCTCAGATTTGGCAGCCAGCGATTGGACTGACATGTTCGGCTTTTCTATAAACGATGAATACGGTGTTTTGATAAATAAGGTGATAGAAGAACTTACTGAAAGCGGCCAAAAATACGATTTTAAGGACATAGTAGAAGAAATAGACCGGCAGATGGCCAGCGACACAATAAAAGAAGCGTGCAAACAAAGATTCGAAACTGCAAAAGGTTGGGGAATATTTGAAAAGATAGGTACCGCTATAGAGTCTATTCTTACTCCCGGTTACATAAATATATTAGACATAAGCCTTTATGCGCATTCTCTCGGAGAATTTAATTTACGTGCGCTTGTTATAGGACTGCTTTCGCAAAAGATATTAGAGTTGAGAACGATGGAGCGTCGCTCTGAAGAACTTCAGGAAATAAATTCTACTGTGATGTTAAAGGAGGAGTCCTCTAAAAAACAGATACCGATAGTCTGGCTGTTTATAGATGAAGTACATGAATTTCTGCCTGCAAATAGCAAGACAGCAGCTACGGCAGCTCTTTCAAGACTTATAAAAGAGGGCAGGCAGCCCGGCATAGGCCTCGTCATAGCGACGCAGCAGCCCGGAAAATTAGACACAGATATAATAACTCAATCAGATCTGATAATATCACAACATGTAACAGCAAAGCTAGATATAGACGCATTGAACACCGTAATGCAGATTTACATGTCATCGGACATAAAAAAATATCTTATGGACCTGCCGAAGTTACCTGGGGCCTGTATAATCTTAGACGACAATTCAGAAAGGATATACCCTGTGCAAATAAAACCAAGATTTACCTGGCACGGCGGGGAAACGCCAAGATCTATACAGCCTCCAAAGAAATGAGCTATGCTCTCATTCCCTTTTTCTGAACTTAGAGAAGGACAGCAAAATATAATAGAAGCTGTTCATAACGCAATAATCAAAAGAGAAAAATTAATGATACAAGCCTCTACAGGAATGGGCAAAACTGCGCCGGTTCTCTACGGTGCCTTAAAAGCGGCAAAAG
>JASHWD010000043.1 GCA_030044235.1 Candidatus Parvarchaeota archaeon
CTCCAACGTACAGTTGCCCTGGCTTGGGGTAGTGAAGTAGCTTGACGGGGTGCTTATCGCATAATCTCCCGATGCTATCACTAAAACGACGTTAGAAGCACTGTAAAGGGTGTAAGTCAACGTAGTAGTACCTGAACTCGTGCCTACTACACTGTAATTGTAGGTAGGTATCTCGTCTACTCCTATTATTGACATGACGGAAGTCGACGGGTTTCCATAAGCGCTCGTCGAAGCACTGCAGTTGTCAAAGTCCTGGCTTCCTATTGAGCTGTAAGAATCGTAGAAATCTCCTGATTCCACCAATGGATTCCATGAAGGGGAAGAGACATAGGTGTTATAATTGAAATAGCCTACCGCTCCTGCACAGACGTAGAATGGATAGCCTGCGGCTGTGTTAGCGGAGAAACCGTTTGAATAACTTGATGTGTATACTTCATTGCCTGATACTGAATAATTGAATGAACATGTCTTGAAGAAGACTATGTTCTGTATGGAGCCTGCTGTGAGGCTGCCTGAAGACGGAGTAGGAAGATATTCACAACTCGGAGTCGTATGAAGATAAGATGGTATTGAATAAGATCCCGTAGACGCTGCTGTAAATGTTACATTATCCGTAGTTGAGGTGTTAGTTATAGAATCATATGTAACAGACCACGTCGTTCCTACTGGAAGACTAGCTTGCGTAAATATTGTAATATTACGCGCAACTTTTAATCCTGCTATTCGTGCTGTCGGCATTATCCCTCCTGGAGGATAAGCACGGACTCTGAGCCATTGATAAGTAGCTGTGTCATTTGTAGTCTGCAAACCGATATAGAACGAAGTAAGAACTTCCGCGTTGCTAGCGGCGGATAGAGATTGATAATTTATCATTGCAAAGCCAAGATCTCCCGAAGAATTTATGCCTAAGCTAAAAATATTGAAATTTGTATTTCCGCTTTGTGCACTGCCGGTTATAGAGAAAGGAAAACCAAGGCCTGTACTATTGTAACCATAAACAGCTTCTGAATCGTTAGCAGAAGAAGATGAGGGGAATTCATAATAATCCGCATACGAAGTCGGACCGAGCGTAGGCGTACTGCTAACTATCAATGCCGCAAGCGAATCTGGTCCCCTTGAGACTGTAGGATATTGTCGTACGTCGACGTCTGTTACGTTATTGTCGCTAACCGGCGATGTCGTAGCTAGGTAAGTTCCCCAATCAGCACTTGATAATATTATGTTGGCTTTGTCGTCGAAAGTTATCGAACCGTGTGTGCTTATGGTTTCAGATAAACCAGAAGGCAAGGACGTACCAGCGAAGTTCCAATACTCCGTAAATACATTTGCGCCATTATCGTATTGCGCATAGGTTGGAGAAAGTTGTGGAGCTTCGCCTGCGTATACTACGTCGTAATTTGTAGGCGGTTCAAAAACAAGCGTTATATTATCCGGCCTATTCGCTCGAAGAGATTGATTAAGTCTTACCCATAATATTGTATAATTGGATTGTGAATAACAACCGCTTTCACACCAGCTATAAAGTTCTGTGGAGTTATTAGCAGAACCATTGTAAAAACGTATGTTACCAAGATTTGCGATTTCGTCTCCATAAAATTCTGAAGCATTAAGAATTATTTCTTCTTGAAATGGCGCTGGTACGTTGTTGGTAGCAAGTATAGTAACGTTTACAGCGTGTAGCGGGAATTTGTAAGACAGGCGCGTTTTTGTAGGAGTTAATTGTATCACACCAGACGATTGTCCGCTTATATGCGAAGACGAAACGGTGTAATTTATATAAACCGATATGCCAGTGTAAACGTCACCAAAGTTTCCTAAAACCGCACATTCTGTTTCTTGTCCCGTAGACAAAAGAGGGATGTTACAAAGGAAGTTACGAAATGGGCTTCCATCAACAAAAACCGTAATATTATTTATATTTGCTGGAAAACCAAGGTTGTCGGACAATGAAAACTCCAAAAAAGTTGAATTCGCGGCTGCGGTATTTACAACCAGACCAGGAAAACCGCTTATAGCGACCGGAGATACTGAAGTGCCTCCAAAAATACCTAAATAGAATAGTATTGATATTACGATTACTATTACTATAGCCATCCAGCCATAGGTCATCATGTACTCTAAGGCGGTCTGGGACCTATGGTTCATGATAAATGAAGTATCTGACTTTATTTAAGTTTAAACCGGCATTCTTGCAAAGTTTAAATATCAAATCTCTTCTGTAGTTATTACATTGACTTATTCAGACATCTAAATAGATATGAAAAACGGCGCGTGGAAAAAGGAGTTTTTTGCTAGGGGGCTCGAAGAGAAATCAAGGCCTCTTCACTCAATGGATCAAATACTAAGTTCTAGGCTAACCGATGTCGTAAGAGATACTTTTCCCGATGATTATAATAGTCTTCTAGTCCTTGTAAGAAAAAAGACAGTAGACATAGCTGAGGTGGAGGACTGTGCATACGGTGTAAACGAAAAAGCTGTCGAAATGGGCAGCCAGCGGTTTGGCAGCTTGCTCCACAATATACTTGTCGATGACCAATTACACGAAGTATTTAGAACGACTATAAAGATGATTCTTGATCATGAACACGGACATTTCCAACCGGATAAATATAACCAGCCAAAATCTGAATATTGCGCCCAGAAATACGCAATGAAGCATTCAGTGGACCCTATAAGCGCTATTGCTGGGATAGTCGCGATAGACGAATTTATATGCCCTATCGGGATAGAAAAAAGACTTGGCCAGTACATTGATCATTGGAGAGAGCACTGGGATAATAAACACGATTTCAATAGATACATGCTGCCTCGATCAAAAGCACATGTAAAAAATGACCAGAAAAAATTGATTGC
>JASHWD010000044.1 GCA_030044235.1 Candidatus Parvarchaeota archaeon
TTCAAATGATCTAAATCTTAGAAAAGCTAATCCGACTCAGAAACCCGTTCGCACCGAAAAATATTCAATAACTATCGTAGTACCAGAGGGCGCAAACATCGAGAGAGTGTCGAAGGAACTTACAAACTTGTACTACGATCGGCCATATAATCTTTTGATGAAGGTTAGAGATGCCCTATATTTTGGGACAGCAGGCATATGCGCAGGATACATAATCGGTGCAGACGCTGGGATTCTTAAGCAATCTACAATTCCGTTTTTAGGAATTGTCGGTACATTTATAGCTGGGATGGTTTTTGATAAATTCTATACATCAAAGCGGCACGAAGAATGGAAAAAGTTTATGGACAGAGAGATAATAGTCGAATATATGGATTCTAAAGTTTTCCGAGAAGCAGACAGTTGAAAAATTATTACAAAACCAAGGTAAGCAACAGTTCTAGAACCCCGAAGCTTATTGTAAGGTAAGCCTGGAAAAACCTTAGCTTTCTTGAGCTCGACCTACGTGCAAGCACGGCACCGATGGCGCCGCCAGCAATTGCACCGGGGGCCAATGGAATGGCATAAAGTAGCACTTCACTTGATATACCGCCGCCATAAAAATGCGCAACTGCACCTATAGCCGACGTTACTATCATAACAGCTATTATCGTAGAAAAGGCTATCCTTGGAGGGATTCTTTCTGCTGCGGTAAGAAATACCCCCATTATACCCCCGATTCCAATCCCAAGAAAACCGGATAGGAAGCCAGCGATTGATGAAACTGCGCCAGTAGTTCGTTTGCGTGTTATTTCAGTCTTTTCTTTGTCGTCGGTCGCTTTGCTCGCCGGCAGTTGTTTGTGGGTTAGATACACCGCTATAATCCCTAAGCATACTATTATTACACCGAATACGACTTCGAAGATAAAAGGTTGTATGAAACGATTTGCAAATGAGCCTATAAGAACACCGATTACGGCAAATACGACGATATAATAATACAATTTTTTGTCCACCGCACCCTCTTTAAAATTCATATAAGACCCGCCAATTGTGCTGGCGAGTATAGTTATAAGACTAAGACCTCCCGCAGCCACCGGATTCAGCCCCATGTAAAATATGAAAAATGGTACCAAAAGCACTCCGCCCCCAACGCCAGCTATGTTTCCAACGGCACTAACAGCTATGGCGGTAAAGAATAGGATTATAGAGTCTATTATAGTCGCATTTGCAAGAAGGCTAGTTAACATATTAGATACGCCATTATCCGTGGATATAAATGTGGTGGAAGGTTATATCGCTAGCTTTATAATATTTAGGATTCATTCATTTTATAATCGATAAAATGGAATACATTCAAGAACCAAAGCTTTTGTGCTACACAGGTTCCGACTTAGAGGTCCTGAAATTCGAAACCGCCGCCGGCGTTTTTTACAAACTGCCGACAGAGCTTCCGAAAAGCAAAAGGACCTTAAGACACTGTTTAGAAGAGATAATAGGTGAATGCGCGCGCGATAGCAATAATAGACTTCTTTCTGCAGACTTCAAAAATATCTTTCCAAATTATACGTTAGTAATATCAAGAGACTCTTCCGATGAGAGTGTGATAAGAGTCTGCGAGGCGTGCTTAAATGTAGAAAAGGACAGTTCACTGGGTAAGAAGATAGGGCCGGCCTCAAGAAGCGCCTACAATATTTCGCTTGGGGGAATGATAGGTTCTATATCGTACATGCTTTTTAAGGGAGGTACGGCTGCCAGCCTCGGCACAGCATTTAATGCTTTTTATCTCGGCACTACTATAGCTTTTCTTTTTAGTACGTGCGTAAAATACAAGTACGGAAACTTCGGCTGGGACCCTAAATATCTAAAAGATCGCATTTTTGTCTGCTGCGAAAAAGTAAGCGATGCCGGTATTAAGAAACTAGAGGATTTAGCGAATAAATATAATAAGGAAAAATTTACACAATTTGTAAGGAATTAGCACATATTTATTCTTGTGTAATCAAGGTATTGTTGACAGGCTAGCCGGGGAGTCAGTCCCTCCCTGCAACGCAAATGGACTTTAGGCGTGGCGAAAGCACGACCGAGGGGCGGTAATTTCATATACGCTAGCAAAGCTATCTGAGAGTCACAGCCCTGCGGGATGCTTTTGTTTGAAAACCCAGCCAGGCCCGGAAGGGAGCAACTGTAATTAAATAGGGGCGTGCTTGCAGGTAAACTGCGAGGAGAAAATGTTGTTATCCTCTGTATGGATAGCCGTTTCGAAGTCGTGGCCTGTCTTATATATAGTCAGGGTACTCAAACGGTCACGAGGCACGCCTGCTAAGCGTGTTGGCGAAAGCCTTAGTGGGTTCGACCCCCACCCCTGACGATTCTTTAATGTAATTATTTAAGTTTTTATTTAGAGGTTTCTTACTATTCAAATCTAATTATGCCAAAAAAGACAGGAAAACCGATTTTGGGCAATAAGCCAAGATATTATCTTGCTCATCCAATAAAGGATAGACTCGAGATTAGAGAGTGGGAAAAGAAAATTGAGGAAAACTTAGGAATAGACCTCGTAAATCCTTTTTACGACGCAGCGGAAATAGGAAATATAAAACAGATAGATCGAGGAGAAAAAGGAGTTTATGATCCTTCATTTGATAGCGAAGAGATAGTCGAAGGCGATCTGGAGCTTATTAGGAAATCAGATGGCATGGTTGCGATAATAACAGACAACGTTTCGGTAGGTACTAACATGGAAATATTTTTCAATTCTTACGTTTTAAAGAGACCAACGCACCTTATCATAGAATCTGAAGAATTACAGGGACACTCGTGGCTCAGGTATATGTCAGGGAAATTTTCCGGTAGGATATACAAAAATAGAAAAGAATTCACTGAAAAATTTCTTAGTAAGGAGAATAAATAGAAATCTTTTAAAGTATATAAATAGACTAATTTATAATAATAGTTTATGGCGGAAAATACGTGGATGGAAAAGATGGTCAGCGAAGTTCTGGCAAATCTAGCTAACAAATCACATGATTTGACCTTTACTCTTGATAAATTTGAACTAAAGACGCCTTGGTTTGAGGAGCCTTTAAAGTTAAGTGGAAAATTGACTATCGAATTATCTTCGAAGAAAAGTAAGAAGTGAATTATGAGTACAAAATTAAGACCAGGACGATCGTACAGAAATTGGGACATGGCTTATACTCGTAAATCTAAGTATAAATCAAAGAACTATGTAAAAATGTCACAGACCCCAAAAATAACTCAATACCATTCTGGCAACCTTTCAAAGCAGTTCCCAACAAAAGTTTTTGTTTTGTCTGAAAAAACATTGCAAATAAGAGACAACGCCTTAGAAGCAGCAAGAATTGTAGCAAATAAGCATTTGACAGACGCAATAGGCGACCAAAATTTCCATCTTATAGTTGTTACCTATCCACATAATATATTGAAAGAACACAAGTTGGCTACAGGTGCTGGAGCTGACCGTTTTTCTTCTGGTATGCAGAAATCTTTTGGTAAGCCGATAGGGTTAGCTGCCAGAGTTAGGGCAGGCGACAGAATATTCGAAATCCATTTGGAAGCTGAGCACCTAAATGAAGCAAAGTTAGCCGCCGGCAAAATAGGAAAGAAACTCGGAGTAAGAACTAGAGCAGTAGTTGCTTAATCAAGTTTGAAAACGTCTTCTTTAAAATTATCTGCTTTATTTACATATCTGAACAATACGAATAAGAGAGATGACAGACGATTTAAATATTTTAATATATAAACATCAGAAACGCCTGCATCTAATACTGTTCTTTCCGTTCGCCTGGCAATAGTTCGACAGATATTAAGTGAAGTCGCGTCATCAAATCCGTTTGGAAAGATAAAATTCGTCGTGTCCTTTATGTCTTTAGCATAGAATTCTATTGAATCTTCTAGGAACTTTACATTTGTTTCCGAGATTTTTTTATCTTGTTGTGTATTACCATCGATGTAACCGGATAGTTCTCCGCTAATAATGTAAAGATCGTGTTCTAGTCGCTTTATAATGTCCTTCACACTTCCATACTTTATTTTTGAGAAAGCATTACCTAAGAAAGCACTTAGCTCATCTAAATCGCCGATAGCCTTTACAAGTTTATCCGTTTTAGGCACGCGCGAATTATAGATAGAGGTTTCCCCGTTGTCGCCGCCGCCGGAATAATATTTCATTGCTATTCACCGTCTTCTTTCTCAGCCTCAGCATTCTTAAGCAAATAATATTTGGCCTTTCTTCTTATTCCATCTAGATATACCCTGAACATGTCATATGAAAGATGATAAAAAACAGCTTTACCTCTATGTTCAGAAACTAAAATTTTTCCGAACATTGGTGACACTAGATTATAGAAATGCTTTTTGCCTTTTTGGGAATTTAGATCTATATTGAGAAAAGTAGACAGGTCTTCTCGGCTTACTTCGTTTTTTTCTCTTATGTAATTTATTATTTTTCCGGCCTCGTCATGTAGGCTTTTGCTTTTTGGATGGTTTCCGTATATAATATAAAGCAACTCTTCCATACAATAGACTAAGCTTCTTTAAAATATAAGCTATTAAGCGCCATTTTGTATTTTATTTAGGTCTAAGAGTAAATGCCAGTGCAACTCAACTTTGAATTTATTTGTATCGCATTTGAATACTGCAGACTAACATTATAGTAATCAACCGATTCGTTGGTTATTTGTGAAAGTATTCCGCCGCCGCAACAATTTCCAGTAGCTTCATTTATAAGCGACAACACCTCTGATTTATTTAAAATTCCGGCGCTATACAAAGACCCGTTAATTTTCGTAGTTAGTGTTGGGATTTCGTAACAGTTTGAACCATTAGGTATGGTTGTAACAGCTCCGTTATAGTGATTATAATAAAAATAAGCAGAAAAAGCGGCTATAGCTACTGCTAGAATAACAACAATTCCTACTATTTTTATACGCATAGGCCATTTACACAAAACTAGATATTGCCCTCGTCGGGATTTGAACCCGAGTCGTCGACTCGAGAGGCCGACGTCCTTGGCCGCTAGACTACGAGGGCACTTAATTACTTATTGGCAATATAATAAATAAAGATAGTTCTATCTTTTCTTTTGAAACTTTAAGTAAGTATATTAGTAAAAATAAATTAAATACATAATGAATAGCAGATACCTTGCGGCGATTGGTACTATAATAGGTACGGTTATAGGCGCAGGAATACTCGCTCTTCCATACGCTGTATCAAAATCGGGTTTTCTAGTTGGTGTTATACTTATTCTCGTAGTTGGGATTGCGTCAATTCTAATAATGATGTACACGGGCGAACTATCATTTAGGCTAAAAAAAATACACCAACTCCCGGTTTTAATAAGT
>JASHWD010000045.1 GCA_030044235.1 Candidatus Parvarchaeota archaeon
GGCTGTCTATACCTTCCTAATGAAACATCGGGTTCTTTAGCGGTAGGAAGCACTTTACAGGTAGGCTTTTCATGTTCTTTCCCTTTTACGGTCTCAGGCAATGAAGCCCAGTACACAAACCCCTTATCAGCAAGCACTACATCCGGAGCTTCAATCTACCTGTGTTCAGGAGCTTCATCTCCTTTCGGTTCGATATCCTCTCCTTCCTGGAATGAAGAAATACAGGACCCGTACCCGTTCAGCTCAATAGGTTATCTGCCTTCCGGAGACACGTGTACAGAATCATCCACAGCCGGAGGCTATTATCCTGCCTTGTCAGAATCCATAATAGGAGTCAATGAACTTCCTTATTCAAATGTGACGGCACTTGGTTATGGATCCACTGCTCTTGATTATTCACTATCAAATTATTCATTGGTCGTAATAATGCTCGCAGCAGGATACTTTGACAATTCCATATCGACTCCCGCCAGCTACTTCGAATCACGGGGATGTTTCCAGGAGAGCGACGAAGACGCACCTGCTTACAGCGGGTACGGCAGCAACACAGAGATCTACGTCTGTGCCCAGCCTGCAGGTACGTACGATCTTACCATTTCAAGCGGTTTTTACACATCAGCAGCCGCCTACATCTTTCCGGTTGCTTAGACACCCATCACACGAAAGACAAACAATCGAATTTGGTTATCCTTATAAATCAGTAAATCTTAAAAATAAAATATGACAGATGCAGTAGAAACTAAAAGTCCTTCAAATAATAAACGCAATGTTCTAATCTTTACAGCAGTCGTTGTTGTGATAGTTGTTTTAGCCGCATTATTTTTGTCAGGCTTAATTAAACTTCCGCAGAGCACGACCTCACAATCAAGTTCAAACTCTTCTAAAACTATGACAAGTCTTACTGCAAATACTGTTGAGAACAATATTTCAATCGGTAGACAGCCACTCTATATCGCGATGGCACCAAATGGAGAATTTGCTTACATAACTAACGGTGCTAGCGGCACAGTCTCCGTTCTAAGCACGTTGACAAAAAGATTAAATGCTACCTTGCCGGCTGGAACAGATCCTTCTGGCATTGCGATTACGCCGGATGGACAATTCGCTTACGTAGCAGATACCGGCGGTAATACGGTCACTGTTATAAATTTAGAAACGGAAAGATTAAACGCCAGTGTAAAAGTCCAAGGCCGTCCAGAAAGTGTAGCAATAACACCTAACGGGGACTTTGCTTATGTAACAAATAGTTTAAATGGAACAGTCTCAGTTATAGATACAATTACAAATAGTGTAATAGCAAATGTATCGGTAGGGGAAATACCATACAGCGTAGCTATTGCGCCAAATGGAGAATATGCTTACGTCGTAAACTCAGGCAGCAACACGATCTCAGTTATAAAAACAGCGACCAACGCCGTAACTGCAAATATACCGGTTGGAAATCACCCAGAAAGTGTAGCAATAACACCTAACGGGGACTTTGCTTATGTAACGAACACAGGTAACGGTACCGTGTATGTAATCAATACAACAGACAATGAAGTAGTTACCAAAATATCCGGCTTGCTTTCGCCTTCGAGCGTAGCTATCACTCCAAACGGACAATACGCATATGTAACTAGTTCCGGCGGCGATAACGTTTTTGTCGTCAACACAGCCACTTACAGATTAAACGCCAGCATACCTGTAGGAATTGAGCCTTCAGATGTCGCGATTACGCCGGATGGACAATTCGCTTACGTTGCAAATAGCGGCAGCGATGTAGTTTCAGTAATAACCACATAAGTTTTACTAATGACAGAAGATTATCCAAGCAGAAGACTTGAGAAATTATTGGGAAGCTCAACCCCGCCAAAGGCTGAAGATACGATTGCTTTATTGAAAGAAAAAGAGAAGCTAGACAAAGATTTGTTTAAATTACTAATGTCAGAAAGCATTAGAGTGGGCGGTGCAGAGCTATTGGCAAAAGACGGGGTAATCGTGAAAGCTAATGGGAAGGCTTACATATCCGGCGAGTCCATCGAAAATGTATACGCCGCTAACAATCAGGATTTAGAAAAGAAAGGCCTAGACATAACTAAAGTTAAATTTTTATCTTTAGCAAAGGTGGCCCTGGAGGCTAAAGCATTTATATACGTTTTAGGAAGGGATTCAAAAGGCGATGACTACGCTTACAAGATAACACCACTAGGCGTATCAAAAGTGGACCATACTTATATCAGCATTTTATACGCAATAGCGAAACGCAAGGCAGACAAACATCCAGAAGGATACGCGTAAAATTTTTAGCAGAATTATATCGGATAGTTTGCTGGAAGGATTCAAACGCTAAATTCTTCGTATTTCTTTGGCGTTCTTACTTGATACCCCCTCGAAACAAGTTCCTGTGTTAGGACCGCTTGAGAACTTGGTTCTCCGTGCACAAGATATATTTGCGTTGTCTTGTCTGGGCACACGGTTTCAACGATTTTTATCAAGCCTTCTTTGTCAGAATGCGCACTTAATTTTACTTGCTTTATTTCTGCTCGCACCGCCTTTTTTACCTTTGCCCCGTTCTTGTCCGAGAATTCTGCATAACCTGTGTCGATAGCGGACTTTAGCGGGGAGTTTTCTGGCAGGAATCCGCTTGGGACTATTATCGTGTAATTTTTATCGGTTATTACTTCTCTTAATATTTTTCTGCTTATTCCACCAGTGCAGAATCCAGATGTGGAAACAACGATGCTCTTATGCCCTTTGTAGCCGTCTGGTAAGCCCGCAGATTCGGTAAGATTCGAAAGGTCCACATCGCGGTAAGCCATATCCTTTATCTTGAGGTAAGAAGGGGAAACCATATAGAATTCATATTCCGGGTGGTCGTCCCTTATCTGGCTCAAAAGATTACCAACGCGCTGCATTCTCTCTATTGCAAACGCCGGCACGAAAACGTTCTTTCCCTTTGATATCGCTTCATTTACGTATTGGATAAAAGTTTGCTCCTGTTTGTCCATAGGTTCTCTAGATTCCTTTCCATAAGTGGATTCTATTATTAGTGCTCTTGGGTTTTTTTGAAGCGAACCCAACCCTGGTAACTCTTTCTGTAAGTTGCCTTCAAGATTTATGTCGCCTGTATAAACTATTCTGTCGGACCCACAAGTTACTTCTGTTATAGCTGAACCGGGTATGTGTCCAGCATTTACAAGTTTGACGTCGAAGTCGCCGACTCGGACAGGACTGTTATAATCTGTGGAAAGCCATCCGCTCTTTATTGCAAGTATATCATCCAATGTGAACTGTCGTCCTGGCGGAGTCCCATCTGGTACGCCCTCTTTCTTTTTTCTTTCGTTTATTTTTAATATGTCGTTGAGCTGATATTCGGTGATTCTTTTTGTCATTTCAGTTCCGATATATCTTGTATTCGGATTAAGCCTTTGAGAATAAGGAAGATTTCCTACATGATCAAGATGCGCGTGCGAAACGACTACAAAATCAGATTTTGGAAAAGCTTGGTCATCATCTTCGTGGTCCTGTTTTGAACCGTAGTCTAAGCAAAGAGTCTTTCCGGCATACTCCAGAGTCACTCTAACGTTGCCTACCTCTTCAGTACCGCCGTAGAACTTGACCCTAACCACAATTTGTTAAGAAACAATAAGATATTTAAGTGTTAACAATCTGTTTTTCGTTATTATTCACTTTTTTTATAAGTAAAATACAAAGGTATTTATATGCCTTTGTTTCTCTAACTTTTTAATAAGATTATGGAAACATATTTACGTCTAAAGGCAGAAGTGGAACTCGCGTCTAAAAAAGGCTTGCAGGATATAGTCGTGCATGGAGACCCACGTTATAGAATCGATAAAATATTAGACCCTCTTTCAACACCCTACATGTTTTTTAAATGGCTAAGGCAAGAGGGTGAAGACGACCAATTTGAAGTTCAGTCAAAAATATACGCAGCAATACCAAGAAACACACCCAAGCCAATAGCACGTGTGAGATTCAGTAATGGCGAGGTTAGAGCTTATGTTATGGAAAAAATAGACGGCGAGCCACTTTTATGTCTGGTAGATAATGGTTCTCTTAAGCAATATCTTAGTAAGTTTGGCAAGACTAAAGAGGATCTTAAGTCTGAAATAACTCAAGTTGTATATCGCATACGCGCAGCCGGCTTAAAACACGGCGATTTAGCGATAAGGAATATTCTTCTGAGTCGTCAAGATGGGCGTCCAATTTTTATAGATCCCGCTCCGTATTACAATGATTCCGACGGTCTGGCCGGCATACTTTCAGAAATCAACTTTTCAAAAGATAGATAGACGTTACTTTAGGCAGTATTCCGACGCATATTTAGGTTTGCCGATAAATGAGACACCCTATTGATGGTTTTCAGGGATAGTCGCCTGTAACGCGCTCATTCTAGCGTCAACCGCATGCAGTTTTTTGGTTAATTCTGCCCGTTCCCGGTTCGCTTTTTCTAATTTCTCTGTGACTTCCGCAAGCCGCTCCTTTTCTAGACGTTCAAGATAAGCTTTCTTTGCGGCTTCATACCGTCTTGATTCAGATTCTTTCAAAATCTGCTCTAATCCTTCTATCTTTACTTCTTTGACCATAAGGATTCTTCCTAATCCAACAGAGCCAGCTTCTATGCTTCCAGGTCCTTCGTTCATTCCCTCAAAGCGAGAAATTATCTTGTCTTTCAGTTCCTGTAGGTTTTCGGCTAGAATGTATGCCTCGACTGTTGTCCTTTTTGTACTAGTACCATATTCTTCGAATACGATATAATCATACGAAAATTGAACTGAATATGTATCCATAATACCTCCTTTTTTAACTTAAGAAGAAACTATTGTATATAAACGTTTAAAGTCTGAATGTTTTTTAATTTCAAATTTTATTTTTTGGTTTGATGACCTGTTCGATTATTTCGAGCTATTTGTGCGTAAGATCAAATAGCCCGGATAGATAATTTATTGGTGGCCGGTTTTTGCATTTTTAGATTTAGAAACAATGTCCTGTGCTATATAAGAAGCAAGTACCTTCGGTAGAGAATCTAGCCAAATTCCGACTTTTTCAATGCTCCATCGTTTATCGTGGAGTTCAGCCGCAATTATGTCATCCGCTGCTCTTACCGGGTTTTTTATTGCATTTTTAATCATGGCGGTGTTGACTCCGGGCAGCATTCCATATCTCTGCAAATCGTTCACAAATTCTTTGTAGAATTCTTTTATCATCGTAGGATCATTAAGATATTTTACTCCTGCATTTGCAAGTTCGTAGGCACTAGGCTTCAATCCACTATCTTGCCATTCTATCGACGAAACCAACTCTGTAAGGTCCATTTTATTTCTAGAAAACAACTACTATTAATATATTGCAGTTTTCATAAAACATATGAAAGAGGAAAAGAGCGAGGGCTTGAAGTTCTATCACGTAGGGAAAGTAATAAAGGTTATCGAGCCGAAAAGCGGAAAGAATTTTGATCATAAGAAAAAGGCAGTATTAGAAATGTGGGATAATAACATAATAACCTGCGAAGTCGGCCAAGCTAATCTAAAAGACGGCGATTTCGTTCTTGTTAAATTCAATGGGATAGTGCAAGGCAATAATAATATATTTATGAATCCGGCTCAAGTTACAGACGTTCTTTCGCAAGAAGCAGGAGAACAGGTCTGGAGAAGTTACAAGGGCTTCTATGAAAAGGCAAAACCATCCCATCCTTTGACCGGATAGGTTATGCTAGAGAATTCGATTTTTGAAAAGATTTTCAATAAAGAAAGTTTGCATTATTCTATATATTCTAAACTAGCAAAGCACGAAAAAGACAGGGAATTCAGAGCTAGGTTAAATAATCTAGTAAGACTGGAGAAGAAACATCTCGGCGTCTGGGAAGATATATTAAGATTTTACAATAAAAATCCGGTCCAAAAGAGATATAGCTTGTATCCAAACCTGTTTCTCTTGCTGAGGTTTTTCTTGGGCAAATCGATAACAGCAAGCACTTTGGAACTTTATGAGGCTTCGTCCGCAGCCGATTTCCTTAACGTAATAAACATAGTCCCATCACAAAAATTAGACGGCGTTGTGGCCGCAATAACGGATGAACTTTATAACGAAAAGCTCCGTAGCGAATCCCAGACAGAGAAAGGAATTCTGTCGCACGTAAGAGAGATAGTCTTTGGCATGAACGATGGCCTTGTTGAAGTATTAGCATCGGTTGCAGGAATAGTCGGTATATATAAGAGTAATATAGTAGCCGCGCTCGCGGGCCTAATAATAGGCATATCCGGTACGCTTTCGATGTCTGTAGGGGCATATCTTTCGTCTAGGTCAGAAAAGGATGTCTCTCTTTCGGAGTCGATGCGTTTGCAACTAGAACTGGAGGCGGCGAGAGAGCGAGCAGCAAAGGACCTCGGAAAGGCGTATAAAAGTTACAAAAATCTTTCCAGGGATTTAGATAACCTAATCAAAAAACTGAAGGTCGCTGGAGACCCATTTTATAAATTATTAGAAAAAGAAAAATCAAATCCTTTTTTTAGACTTATGGGCAGAGATAAAGCCGTTTTTAGTTCTGGATCTTCTGTGCCTATAAAAGATGCAGCGTATATAGGGGCTTTCTATTTGCTTGGCGCATTAATTCCGCTTTTAAGTTTCTTTATAGGGAGCGTAATAAATGATTCTGTTTACTTAAACCTTCTGATTTCTCTACTAGCCGCATCAGTAGCTATAGTCATAACAGCGGCGATGATAGCTGTAAACACGAATGAAAATGTATTGAAGAGAGCGGTTCAGTCATTGATACTGAGCCTAGCAGCTTCAGGCGCAACGTTCTTTATAGGCAGCCTAGTATCTAGTTATCTTCACGTTGCAGTCTAGTGAAAAGGAAATCAAACATTTAGATTTTACAAGAATCTAGATATACAAACACTTAAATTTTAATTGGTTTCTATAGATTTACGATAACCATGGAAGAATTAGAGCGGATAATAACAAAGTTCGAGGGCGAGATAGTCGGTGGCAAGGGCAATATTTACGGGGAAGGCCCGGAGGACACAAAGCACTTTAATATGCTTTATATGCCCCAATCATTAACAGAAGAGAATTGGCTTCAGTCAAGCACAGAATTTGATTTCGATGCAGATTATAATTTGTCCGGGATGCGGTTACTTCGTGCAGACAATACGATAGACCTTAATTCGTGCGTAAAGCCACTAGCGAATAAGTTGGAATTGACGAAGTTTATATATGATCCCAGGTACATTTTTGAACACTACAAGGATAAATTCAAAAAGTCAAGTGAAAGCTCTTTCACGGTAGAACTAGACTATAACTTTGGTATAGCCTACCCCAAGACTAAAATAAGATTAAATTTTATCCTAGCACAGAACGAGCTAAGCGGAATAAAAGTCGTCTCTGTTAACCCTGATGGTAAGGAGTCGCCACATAGCGACATAACCTTCGATTATTCGCACCCGTGGTTGCCGCCGGTTATATTGCCTCTTGACGATGCCGGCGAACCTAAAGAAGCCAGCGAAGAGGACGAGCAAGTAGATCCTGCACTTGCATGGATGGAATGATTTTT
>JASHWD010000046.1 GCA_030044235.1 Candidatus Parvarchaeota archaeon
GAACTCGAGATAGGGAGCGCTTGGATAGCGACTATACAGCAGGACGAAATTAAAAGACTGCTCCAAATACCAGAAAATTATGTTGTTAGAGGAATAATACCAATAGGCTATCCGGCCCCAAATGGGACCGCCACAGCACCAAACATCTTACCAAGACTTCAAGAAATAACCCACATAGAAAGCTTTAATAATAGGGCCGTCTAAATAATAAAATAACAATTATGTTAAACAAAAAGGGCCAAGCGAGAATGCCATCATCTTTTGGTGGTCTTGTACAATATTATTCTGAATACAAAAGTAAGATAACTCTAAAGCCTGAAATGGTAATAGTATTAGGAATAGTTCTTGTAGGCGTAGTTGTAACCCTAGAATTAATATTTGGATAAACTAAAAATAAAAGATGGCTTTTGTGTCCGAGTACTCACAAAAACCATCTTTTAATAATAAACAAATTGCCTTTTAGGTATTAAAAACATCTATGGAAACCATTGGAAACTATCACAAGTCTGTTTTTAGCTAAAATATTAGGCCGGACAGAAATTTTTCTATGTCCTCGCCATCGGTCTTTGAAACTATTTTCTGAGGAGGCATAACGCGCACTATGTTTCGTCCAAAATCGACAACAAGCATAAAAGGAAATCCTTCGTAATTCTTGCTTTCATATCCGTAATAATAAAATTTATCTTTATTTGTTGATTTTATCTGAAAAAAGATGCAATGTCCGTTCTTGAAGGCTATAAGATCGTATTCTCCAAGACTGCCGCCAGCCCTAACTACTTTCCAGCCGTGTGCAATTAAGATTAGTTTTACCTTTCTTTCTATTCTATAGCCTTTTATCTTATTTAGCATGCTATATTCTTTTGATTTTATTGTTCTTGCCTATGGACTGTAGCTTGATTAGTTTAAACCTTGAAAGCTTGGAAAGTATCTTACTCATTTTAGACTTAGAAAATCCGCTAGAAGTAACAAGATCTTTTTGCGCGGTGAAGCCGCTAGGCTTTATCATTTTAAGTACCTTCTCCTCATCTTCATTTAATAACTTCCTAAACGGATTAGTTCTTTTTTTAGCTATGCGGGGTGGATTAAGCGCCCCCTTGGACCTTATTAGTATAAACAAAGCGACTATTATTCCGGCTATTATTGCACCGGCTATTATGTAAGAAGTTAACGGTTGTGAGGAAGATTGCGTTGAAAAAACGTCTGAATATGACACCGCAAAAAGAAATTGTGAATTGCTAGAAAGTCCCCTTGACCATATCACTTCTTTGTTCTGACCGGTTAAGTTTATAGTTGCTGGCTTTGGACTATACGATAATAAACCCGCGCCTTGAGGTAATACGGTTATTATTTTAAGATATGTCGTCGTCAGATTAAATGTTGTGAACGCAAATGTAGAATTAAATTGAGTGCCGCCAGAATAATCCGTGTTAAATGAATAAGATAGAGTAAAAATATCTGAAGGTCTTACATCGTCTATCTCTAAAACTACACAGAGCTGAGAAGAATTTAGACTGTTACATGGCTTAGATTGTAGCTCATCGAAATCGTATGGCTGACCGGCCAAAAACAATTTTATATTAGATGCATAATCCGGCAATGTTAGGTTTATCTTCCCGCTCCCGTTATAAAGGAAGGTGTATTCCACACTTGATATTGCGGAAGTTTGTGATTGTTGCGTTAGTGTGTTAGTTATGTTTACATAAGCAACACTGTTACCGCTAATCCCGTGACTTGTATTAATAATTAGAAAAACCGCTATCGTCGCAAAAAAAACAATTATCCAACTTTTCATAGTTTATTATATAAAAACATCGTATAAATGTGTTCTTTGGCGACTACGCCTTATTCTAGACCGAGCTTAATAACAATAACGGATAGTTATAAAAGATTTAAATAGAAGTAAAAATAAAAAGAAGAGATATGAGAACGCCTAGATATGGTGTTGGTGTAAGGAAAAGGCTGGATGACGTGCATAAGCAAAGAAGCCAAAAATACCAATGCCCTAGATGCAAGAAACTTACAATGAAAAGAGTTTACAGTGGCGTTTGGAAGTGTAAAAAGTGCGGTCTGGAGGTAGCTGACAATGCATACTCCGTATCGATAAAGACTATAAAGTAGGTGGTTATGACAAAATACAAATGTTTTTCGTGCGGCGCTTCGGTGGATTCGAGCGAGCTAAGAGAATTGATAAGGTGCCCATATTGCGGGGGCCGCGTACTTATAAAGAAACGCCCAGAAGGCGGGCATCATGTCAAAGCAAGATGAAGAGTACGGAATCCAGTTAACACTGGAAGTAAAACCGAGTTCAGGTTCTTTGAAAAGCTTTGAAAAGGCTCTTGCTGATAATTTACACTCGAGTGATAGAGTAACCGTCAATACAGAAACCAAGAATGGAAATTTATATATATCGATAAAAGCTAAAGATACTAACATATTGCGCTCTGTTGTAAACAATTATCTGAATGCAATAAAGATGTTAGAGGAAACAGATAAATTATGAATGAAGAAGATTACGAAACTTTAAGGCAACAGTTACAAGTTGAGATGACCCAAAAGCAGACCCTACAGTTGCAATACAACGAGCTTAAAAGAACTTTAGAAGATGTAGAAAAAGCTGGAGAGGATGAGAAACTATTTGAGATGGTCGGAAGTATCCTAGTAAGCAAAAATAAGAAAGACATCTCTTCTAATTTTAAGGAGAAGATGGAGATACTAGAATTCAGACTTAAGACCGTATCAAAATCAGTCGAAGAAACTACTAAGAAATTACAAGAAGCTCAAAAAGCCTTAGAAAAGAAACATTAATTTAGATTAGTTAACGATTAATTGCTCCTATTTTTATCATTCTAGAATGTTTTTATTATTCGGGCTAACATACTATTATATGTTCGATGTTGTTACCTTAGGTTCTGCCACTAAAGACATATTCCTTTTTACAAAGGACAGCAGTTTAAAGCCGGGCATAAATAAACATTTCCTTGAGATACCATTTGATAAAAAGATTGAAGTCGAAAAGGTATTGGAATTCAGCGGCGGTAGTGCGACTAATGCCGCTGCAACTTTTGCAAGGTTCGGAAAGAAAATTGCTGCCATAGCGAAGATAGGTAACGATGCAAATGGGAACTTCGTAATTAATGACATGCAAAAATTTGGGATTTCTTCTGAATACGTCGTGAAAGGCGAGGGAGAGACTCCGTTTTCGAACGTTGTAGTATCAGAAAATGGACATATGGTTTTGTTTGTTTACCGCGGGGCCGAAAAAACCTTAAAATTAGATGAATTAAAACTAGATTTTAAATCGAAATGGTTATATGTAGGCCCGCTGGGGGGAGAAAGCTACAAAGTTTTACCAGACGTGATAAAATATGCAAAAGAAAACGGTATCCATGTCGCTTTGAATCCTGGCTCAAACGAATTAAATTTAAAGTTAAAAAAGATGGAGCCCGTGCTAAAAGATGTTGACGTAATAAGCATGAACGATGAGGAAGCGAGGCGATTTGTAGGTTATGGAAACGATATAAAGAATCTTATAAAACTTGGAAAAGCAGTTAAATCTACTGCAATAATTACTCGCGGAGAAAAGGGTTCTATTGTACTTAATGAAAAGAACATCTATCGTGCAGAAGCATTCAATGTTAAGCAAATAAATTTCGTTGGGGCTGGGGATGCATTCTTATCCGGCTTTGTAAATGCGCTAATAGATGAGAAGGAGATATCCGATGCGATAACTTTAGGTAGTTATAATGCGAGTAGCGTAGTAAAACACTACGGCGCTAAAGACGGTATAGTAAATGAATACCCAAAACAAAAATTAAAAATTGGGAGGTCTGAATATGAAAAAAAATAGTTTTAAGACAGAAGGGATATACTTGGCGTACGATCATGGGATGGAGCATGGGCCTGTTGAGTTCAATGAAAAGAGTGTTTCTCCTAATTACATAATCGACATAGCAAAAAGAGCAGAAGTAGACGCATTGGTTCTCTTAAAAGGGACAGCAAAAAATTATTATAAAAAAGACATTGGAATACCGCTTATAGTAAAGCTTAACCAGAAGACTAGCTTATATAACGGTGAACCCTTTTCGAATCAAGTTTGCAGTGTGAAGGAAGCGATAGCTCTTGGCGCATCCGCCGTCGGATATACTGTATATGCCGGGAGCCGATACGAACATCGTATGCTTAGAGAATTTGGCAGTATAGAAGAAGAGGCGCACAAATACGGATTGCCGGTTATAATGTGGTCTTACCCAAGAGGAGAATCTATAAAAGACGATCAGTCACCGGAAGTTGTAGCTTATGCTGCTAGGATCGCACTGGAGATGGCGGCGGACGTAGTCAAATTAAAATATCCAAATGACGAGTCTAAGCTAAGATGGGTTGTGGAAAGCGCCGGCTCTACAAAAGTATTTCTTTCAGGAGGAAAGGCTGTAGATGACCATACTTTTGAGCGGATGGTTAAAAACGTAATAAAAGCTGGATTTGCCGGCATCGCTGTTGGAAGAAATGTATGGCAAAGTGATGACCCCATTAAAAGAATAAAAAGAATAAGGGAGATAATGGCTTCGGCTTAACCGGACTAATTTTATGGGCAAGAAAAAGGTCTGCATAGATATAGGGGGCACAAAGACGATATTTGCGGTACTTGATGAGAGCTTAAACACCGAAAACAGTGTTTACGTAGACACTCCAGATAATTTAAAGGACTTTTTAGAGGTACTAAACAAAAATCTTAACATGTTTAGATTAGATTCTGACACGGCGAATGTTTCAGTAGCCGGTAGAGTTGATGACAGCGGAAAAGTTATTTTTTGCCCGAACCTACCGATAAACAACTTTAACTTAAAAAAGGCTATTAAAAAATATTTTAAAAAAGTCTACATAGACAATGACGCGAATTGCTTCGCGGTATATGAGATATTCAAGGGATTCTTAAAAAAGAAAAACAATGGTGTAATACTGGTCTGGGGGACAGGAATCGGTGGCTCGTTGGTACTAAACGGCAGGATATATCGCGGTTCTGGCCTTGCATCCGAGATGGGCCACATAAAGACGATGGTCGAACCGGAAACTGATACAGAAAGACTAGTTGGCGGACGTTGGCTAAAAGAACGTTTTGGATATTCTGGTTCGGAACTGCAAGCATTGGCAGAATCCGGTGATATCTACGCAATTTCCAAATTCAAAAAAATAGGCGAGATATTTGGTAGATACCTTTCATCTTTGAGCTATCTACTCGACCCAGAAATCGTAGTTATCGGCGGCAGTTTTGTAAAGTCTTGGAAATTTCTTGAAGATTCTGTTAAAGAAGTCATAAAAAATGAAACTTTGAGAGGAAAACTAGAGATAAAAACAAACGACGACAAATTTTATGTTATAAGAGGATGTTATTTCTTGGATGATTATGCGAAACTTCATAATAAATTATAAAGCCTACAGGGAAGGCTTTGAAAACGGAGAAAGGATAGCAAAATTTGCGAGGACCGCTTCTAAAAAGCTTGGCATAAGAATAATAATTGCGCCGCCGTTTACACTGCTAAAAGAATTATCAAAGATTTGCGAAACTGTCGCTCAAGGCATCGACCAAATAGACCCGGGTGCTTTTACGGGACATATAAGCTGGTACGAAATAAAAAACTCTGGCGCTTTGGGGTCAATAATAAACCATTCCGAAAACAAATTAAGTTTAGACCAAATAAAAGAGTCTATAGAAATATGCAAAAAAAATAGTCTTCTATCTTTTGTGTGCGCCAGCAATATAGCTGAAGCCAGGGAAATAATGCAATTCAAGCCGTACGCAATAGCTTATGAGCCTCCGGAATTAATAGGCGGAGACATCTCTGTTTCTAAAGCTAAACCTAAAGTCGTAAAAGACTTCATAGAACTTATAAGGAAAGGCTCAGAAGCCTTACCACTAATAGGCGCAGGTATAAAAACGGCCGAAGACGTAAAGAAAGGCGTGGAACTTGGAAGCGAGGGCGTATTAGTTGCTTCTGGTGTTATAAAAGCCGAAGACTACGAAAAAACTATTTTGGAGCTTGGGAAGCCACTTTCCGGATAAATCATCTATAGAATCTAGAACAATCTAGAGATAATTTTCCTTTATTTGTTTTGACCTCTAGATTCTTCGGCAAGCCTTCCTGGATAGATGACTTGTTATCGTTCACAAACTGTGAGAACGTCCTTTGTTTTCCATAGCCGCTAAAACGACTAAGATTATTCATTGATCTATTTGCTTGACTGAGAGCAGTTTCAAGGCTTTTTTCTACGTCGCAAACTATATTTGATGGGACAGAATACTCATTTTTTATTATGCCTTCTAGATCCGCAAAATATACTTTTCCATCTCTGCCTATAACGCCGTCTTTATCTACGTCTACCAAGTGGTATTCCAATACGGAATAATTCCCCTCTTTTGTTCTCCGTGCTGAACGTGCCGGCAAGGAACATATTTCAGATATAGTCTTCGTAAGATTATGAGCGAATTCGCTTGATTTTATTTCTGGTCTTTCCGCACCGTATTCTATTGCACGAGAAAGTGAGGCCATACCTGTGTCGCCTACAATCCTTATATTGGAGGGCATCAAACGTAATTCCTGAGAGACCTTTGGAACCATTTTTGTCTTAGGATCCGCGGTTATCAAAAATCTGCTTTGTATCTGTGAAACCATAATGACCGGACAGATATACATTCCTAAAGAATTGCTGAATACCCCGTCTGATAATTCTAAAGCATCTTTTGACCAATCCGCTCTTTGGCCACCCCACGGTCTATCAAAGTCATCCGGTATATTTGTTAAGATATTGGCTTCGCGCCTCGCGATTATTTTCTTGAGGCGCCCATACTGTTTACCGCCATCGCCGAGGGAAGTATCCGTATAAATTTGAAGGAGCATATCGGTTGATCTATCGGTAACTGGAACTCCTGATCCCTTTATATTTAAAGAAAACTCTTGTCCACCGATAGAAAGTTTTTGATCCAATCTAGCTGACCTGCCACCCTCTCGATTGGCTGAAATCGTGTTATAATGCGTCTTTATT
>JASHWD010000047.1 GCA_030044235.1 Candidatus Parvarchaeota archaeon
CTTGTAAAATACGACATAAACACCGACATGCTTGTGCCAACAAACGATCTTCTTGAAGGGAACAGCTATGTAGTAAAGGAGATAGCTTCGAACGTAGAAGGCTGGGCTGGAAACTGGGACGCGGTTCTTGACAATATACAAGCAAGAGGAGACATCCTAGAAATGATATCTGACTATGCAAATAAAACCAATGATAAATCTATCCTTGAAGCCAAGTTTACTTCATTAGCCATAGACCAGTATTATGATATAGTGAACAAGTTAAAAGAAGAATCAGGTAAGCCTCCGGAAGGCAGTAGGATAGTGAAAGCGTTTGATCTATGGATGAAAGGAAGAAAGTGACTGTAAAGCCCCTACCAAAGGATTTTGTAGAGAAGTATTACACGAATGTTGAGCTTATACCTAAGGAGCTATACGATAAAGATGAAGAAGTAAGGAATGACCTAAAATCAATAGAGTACAAAGTCTTCAAAGAAAAGAATCCGTCCTTCCTATCAAAGCTAATAATTTTCGGTTCTTCTACTGTAGGCAGAGTACTCCAATTTAGTATAAATAAAGACGAAGAAAAAAAGACCAATACGCTTCTTTATCTTCTTGGTTTAGGCTTTGACGCAAAACAGCTTTACGGCTTTGGGATATTCTTGATACTTGCCGGTTTTCTTCTTGGAATAGCGGTTATGGTTTTGGGCCAGTTGTTATTTGGACTGATGGTAATCTTTTTGGGTGTCATAGGCTTCTTCGTTGTGCAGCAGTATCCAAAACAGCAAATGAATGTTAGACTAAGTAAATCTTCGAGTGATCTAGTTACTCTGATACTCTATCTTGTAATCTACATGAGACAGACTCCAAATCTAGAAGGTGCATTGCAGTTTGCTTCGGATAATCTAAATACTTATCTTTCATTCGATCTCAAAAAATTGATATGGGATACGGCGGCGAGAAGGTATACGAATACAAAGGAGGCGCTAGATGACTACTCCCAGAGATGGGCGAAGTCTAGCCCGGCATTTACTGACGCGCTTTTCCTTGTAGAGAGTTCGGTATTCCAGGAATCTGAAGAAGGCAGGTTAGCGCTATTGGACGAAGCCTCACAAAGGATACTTAGCGGGACTTTTGAGTCTATGACAGAGTATGCATCAACCCTAAAAGAACCACTTAACACTGTTTACATGCTCGGTATGGTCTTACCTGTGTTAGGTCTCGTGCTTGCCCCAATGATGATGGCTTTCGTTTCTATACCAGATTTTGGAGTTTTGCTAGCGCTAATGTATGATGTTGGTTTGCCGCTTATGGTCTACTTCCTTATAAGGGAAAGACTATTGGCTAGACCCGCCGGATTTGCTCCTCCGGACCTGAGTTTAGTACCTGGATTGCCGCCAATGGGAAGTTTTTTCCTTAAATTAGGAGATAAAAAGATAACAGTGAGCGCTTTGATTCCGGCAGCAGCCGTCTTAATATTTTTTATAGCGATAGTCGTACTTCTTTCTCCGTACCTTCTGATTTTCGGCCCTACACAAATCTATGTTTCTCTTTTGATAACCGCGGGGATAGGCTTCTCTATCGCCCTTTACTTTAAGTTATCCGTTATGCAATTGAGGGAAACGGAAGACGAACTTATGAAGATACAAAATTCTTTCGGTAGTGCCATGTTTCAAATGGGATCTTTTCTTTCACAAGGCTTTCCACCAGAAACTACTATAATAAAAGTAAGCGACACAATGAAAAATACTCCGATGGCAGACTTTTTTTCTGTCACGGTTAACAATATAAGAAACCTTGGCATGTCTCTTAAAGAAGCCTTTTTTAACGTTGTTAATGGTTCCACTAGATATTTCCCGTCGCCAATGGTAATAGCAGGAATAAGAGTCTTTATAGAATCCGCAAAGAAAAGCGTCGCAAACTCCGCAGCTGCTACGCTTTACATATCAAAACACCTTTCGAATCTTCGTAGGATAGACGGCCAGGTAAAATCTCTTCTCGAGGAAGTTACCTCTGGAATGAGAGTAGAGGTTGGATTGCTTAGTCCGGTCATGGCAGGTATAGTAGTTGGTCTAACAACTCTTATAGGAACTGTACTAAGATCGCTTGCGGGAACAATAAGCACGGTACAGACTAGCGTAAGCGGCGGAGCAAACAGCAGCGTCGGTGGTGTGGCATCAGTAGTTCCTTTTGCGTTCAGTCTTTTTAATCTCAGTGGTGGCCAGATACCACTTTATACCTTCCAATTGATAATAGGAATCTACCTTATAACTTTGAGCATAATAATCGCTTATGCGATATCTAATATATCACAACCCGGAGACAAAATAGTCTTGAGGGAGAACATAGCATCGGTTCTTTTGATATCTATGGCACTTTACATGGTAATATCATTTATAGTAACACTCGTCTTCTCATCAGTTGGCGGACTCGTATTAGGCGTTACGCACCTTACGTGAGTCAAAGCGGTATTTTTAAAACTATACGAAAAACTTTAATAACTTTAAACGCATAATCAAATAATAATATGCCATATATACCAGAAGGAGATAGGCCATCGCTGGATAAGAAGGTAAACGACCTAGCGGAAGAAATTTCTGAAAATCTTATAAAGATAAACGGGACTGGAGAAATCGCCACCTTCTACGAAAAAAGCATAATTGAAATATTCAATGTTTTATATAACCTTGAGTTAGGCAAAAAGAATCTTAAATTAGACACCAAACCCAAAATTTTGGGAAACGAGATGTTCGAAGTTGCAAAGGGACACGACCATAGACCGTCATGGTTGGGCGAAATGAATTATTCAATAACCCGACTTATACAATTAGTGCCAAGAAAAATGGTTCAGAAAGGAGCATGGAAAGAAGAATTTAGATACTGGGTATTTGCACAGACAGTCGGAGCTCTGGAGAGGGCAGCCTTAGAGATAAATAAGAAAAATATTCAAGATAACCTTACTTACGTATTGAACGGCATGGTAGGATCTTTGTTTGACATAAAGGATGAATATAAGAGGAGAGTAAACACGGCTTACGAAGCCATACAGATAAGGAAATCCGGAGACTGCTACGACGGACCGTATCATACAGAACTTATCGACGTAAAGGACCAACATGGTAACACTACCGGCTGGCAGGAGATCATGAAGGATTATAGAAAAGTGAAGACGGAAAATAAAAAGATAGAGTAAAAAGTTTTAAGAGTGGTGGCCATTTTTTCATTTAAATTCGTGAGTTAATTTGTCTCTTTTAGTGCTATTAGGTCTATTACAAGTTTTGCAGCCAATATTTCGGTTATATTGTTTTCACCAATCGGCCTAACTTCATTTACGTCAAAGCCGACTAATTTTCCTGAACAGACTATCGCTCTAAGGTAATCTAACATAATTTCATAAAATATGCCGCCTGGCTGCGGCGTACCTACTCCGGGCACAAGTGAAGGATCAAAAACATCCATATCTATACTTACATAAACTTTTTTATCTTTTACAAGTCTTTTAAGTTCACTTAAATTGTTCTTTAGTTTAGTATAATCTTGAGCGCGTAAGGTCGTTATTTTCATTTTTTCTAGCTCATCTTTATCCTCTTTGCTGAGGCTTCTTGTTCCTACGAGCACGACTTTATTTCTTTTGTTTATGAGCCGAGAATTGCTTGCGTGGTTTATAGCCGAGCCAAGCACATCTTTTTTGAAATCTGCATGTGCGTCAAATATTACAAAAATAACGTCTTCATCAAAAGCGAGAGAAGCGCCGTATGTTATAGTGTGTTCTCCGCCGAGCAATATCGGGAATTTCTTTTCTAGCAAAACATCAGAAACTGTGCTTTTTATCACATCAATCGCCTTCGCGGCTTCCGGCGGGATTTCTAATTCTCCAGAGGTAAAAACAACGTCTCTTACTTCGAAATCCAATTCGCTGTCATAATTTTCCAACGATCTCGAAGCCTCTATAACCGACCTAGGGCCGAATTTAGTTCCTTTAAGATAAGTTGTCGTTATATCCATCGGTACCGGAAGTATAACATACTTAGCTTTCTTGAAATCTACAACTTCTTCTAAAAAAGAGTCTTTTCCTTCGTAAAGCAACATATTATTTTAATTCAACTTTCTTCTGGTTATTAAACATTTC
>JASHWD010000048.1 GCA_030044235.1 Candidatus Parvarchaeota archaeon
AGCAACTCCGAAAGGAGAAGCCAATCCTACAATCTTTACCCTAGTTCGGATCGAGGTCTGTAACTCGGCCTCGTGAACGTCGGAATCCGTAGTAACCGCGTTTCAACAAAGCGCGGTGAATACTTTCCTGCTCCTTGCACACACTGCCCGTCAAACCAGACAAGTTGGATCTAGATGAGACTGTTGTATTAATGATAGCCGAGTCTAGATTCAGTGAGTAGGGTTAAGTCGCCACAAGGTAGCCGTACGGGAACGTGCGGCTGGATCACCTCCTATTTTTTAAAATCAGTGAGGTCATATTTAAGTGCGTCGATATCATCATCATGTCATTTTAATATACTTAGAATTATCTGTAAATGGAGTATGGGAACATTCTATCACGCAACAAAAAAGCAATACATTTCCTCGATTTTAAATGAGGGTTTAAAATCCCCCACCTACACAGGTACGCAAAATACATATTATGGAGTAAAGGGTAATCCAAATTTTGTATATCTAAATTCGCTAAATGGGATACGTTTCGTTAAGAAACTTATTAGCGAGGGAGTTTATCCAAAGGAATTCTGGAATGATAATACCGTGCTTTTAGAAGCAAAACTTGATGATAATGTACAGATAGAAAGAGATTTTGATCAGGTTCTACTCGCTATGTGGAACTCTAAAAATGAGAATAAAGCTGAATTTTATAAGGAATATTTTAAGAAGCTTTTTGGACTGGACTTTGATTTAGACCCAACAGAAGAGAATTTAGTGAGCTTCTGTAGAGAGAAAATTTCAGATGAGTTATGGGATAAAAGGATTAGTTGCTATAGAACACGTGGCCCAGTGAAACCAGATTGCATTAAAATTATATCGCTAGAAGACATTGTAGAATAAATTATTGCATTTTTGTTCAATTAGGTTTAAAAACAGCAAATAACTTACTGTAAATAATAGTGGAGGAGAAATGCCAATTGAGTTACCTAAAGAAACTTTAGATTTTTTTAAAAACGACGATCTTCAAGCGAGAATTTTCTATGAAAAATATGCTTTGGCGACTTTAGAGGGAAAAGTATTAGAAAAAACTCCCGCTCAGATGTGGAAACGTATCGCTAAAGCGATTGCAAGCGTAGAAGAATCCGATGAGAAGAAAAAAGAATTTGAAAAGAAATTTTCTTGGCTTTTAGAAGATTTTAAATTTGTGCCAGGTGGCAGGATTCTATTCGGAGCCGGCTCCAATAGAAATGCTTCTCTTCTAAATTGCTATTATTTGCCATTAAAGGAAGATTCGATTGAGGGGATATATAACTGTGCAAAGGAAATGGCAAAAACTTATTCTTACGGCGGCGGAGTCGGGATAGATATATCTATACTTAGACCAAAAGGAACTCCGGTAAATAACGCTGCGAGATTTACAACTGGCGCAGTTTCATTTATGGAGCTTTATTCCGTTACAACTGGCATAATCGGGCAGGTTGGAAGACGAGGCGCACTAATGATAACAATGGACGTTCATCATCCAGATATAGAAGAATTTGTGACCGTTAAAAGTGACAAAGTAAGTGTAAGATTTGCGAATATCAGTGTAAAAGTTTATGATGACTTTATGCAAGCCGTGGAAAGAGGCGATGATTATGAACTTCATTTTAAGAATGAAAAGGTAGAAAAAAGAAAAACTATACACGCGAAAGAGCTTTGGAATAAAATTATAGATACCGCTCTTAATACCGGTGACCCAGGCATAATGTTTTGGGACAGGATTAAAAAAGAATCACCAACAGAATATGATGAAAAGATGGCAGTACGTTCTACTAATCCCTGCGCAGAACAGCCATTAGAAAATTATGGTGCATGCGACTTAGGCGCAATAAATCTTAATAAATTTGTTATTCAGCAATTTACAAAGAACGCAAAGGTTGATTGGGAAAATCTAGAAAAAACAATAAGGTATTCAGTTAGATTTTTGGATAACGTTTTAGATTATAGTTATTCAAGACACGCCCTGGCGGCTCAATCAGAGGAAACAATGTACGCCAGAAGAATAGGTCTGGGAGTCATGGGATTAGCGAATATGCTAATAGGCATGAATATAAAATACGATTCTGAGGAGGCCATAACTTTTGTTGATGATTTATTCAAGAAAATAAAAGAGATAGCTTACGATGAAAGTTCTAACATCGCAGCGGTAAAAGGTTCATTTAAGGGATTTAATAAGACAAAACATCTAGAGAGGGACTTTGTAAAGCGACTCTCAGAAGCAACTAAGAAAAAAATATCAACTATAGGTTTGAGGAATTGTTGCATTTTAACTATAGCTCCTACAGGCTCTATATCTACAATGGCAGGTGTAAGCGGGGGCGTAGAGCCGATATTTGCCTTAAGTTATATTAGAAGATCTGAATCTCTTTCAGCCGAGAATTTTGAAGTTTTAGACCCATTTGTTAAGACATATATGGAAACTTTTGGGTTAAAGGATAAGAAATTGCTACCGCAGCAATTTGTTGTTTCTCATAAAATAGATCCGTTCTTCAGAGTAAAGATGCAGGCTACAATACAAAAACATATTGATTCTTCGATATCTTCGACTGTAAATTTAGAGAGCACCGCGGATAGGGAAGTAGTAAATAAGATATACACATACGCATGGAAGCTAGGGTGCAAATCAATAACAGTATATAGAGAGGGCTCAAAACAGGATATACTAAAGGCAACAGACGAAGCTGCCAAGAATGAAGAGAAAATAACGGTCGAAGAAGAAAGACCGTACATGATGACTGGGACTACAATAAAACTTCCTACACCGCAAGCAAATCTTTATGTTACGATAAATAAAAATGAAAAGGATGAAATAAAAGAAGTCTTCATAAGTATGGGCCGTTCTGGAGAAACGGAGAAAAGCTACACAGAAGCGATAGGCCGCTTAATAAGCGTGTACTTACAATCTGGCGGAAATGCAGCTAGAATAGTCAGAACTCTTAAAGGTATAAAGGGCGGCAATTCTACCTGGTTCAACGGTATACAGCTTCTCTCGGTCCCGGATGCGATAGCAAAGAGCATAGAACTTGTAATGAAGAAAAGAGACATAAATTCGCCAAATGCTACTCTACATAGCGCAATAGACGGAGATGCGACTATAAAATCGAATACTTGTCCGTCATGCCATCAGCACACTTTAATCTTCGAGAATGGCTGCTACATATGCAAGAATTGCGGCTATACAAAGTGCGAATAAACAAATTTAAATCAATAAAAATTTAAGCAAATATAGAAACTATTAAAAAGGGATAAAGACATATACAATAGATGGAAATTAAGGTTTTAGAAAAGACGGATTCTTCAATAAAGTTTCGAGTTAAGGGCGGTTCCCAATCAGTTTTAAATTTGCTTAAAGAAGAAGCGGACTCTGTGTCCGGTGTAAGCTTTGCAGGTTTTGTTATAGAACACCCGCTGGATAAATCTTCAGTTTTCGTTATAAAGACGGAAGACAAGGATATAGAAAAGGTTTTTAAGAAAGTATTAGAAAAGACCGAAGAAGACCTTAAGAACGCAAAGAAACAGCTGCTCGGATTATTCTAATTCCAAATTTCATAAGTAGGTATGAAACAAAAGAGAAATAAAACAAAAACTTTACTAAATAACATTTTTTCTGTAGAAAATAAAAATAAGGTAAAAATCTTATTAAAAAATCTTTTCTCTGGTGAAAAATATTATTCTATAATACTGTATATAATTTTGGTGTACTTATTATTCGTTTACGTTGCTTTACCATCAGTTTATGCCTTTACACCGGTTTCTTATATAAGTGCGGTAGTTTCCGGTAGTATGGAGCATAATGCGCCGACTATTCAGTTAACTTATAACGATTGGCTTGTTCAGAACGGCTTTAATTCTTCAGTCACAAGCAGCTGGCCCTTCCAAAATGGAATAAATGTAGGTTCTCTTACTGTAGCATATAAAGTGCCTGCAGATCAAATAAAAATAGGGGATGTAATAATCTATACACCAAACTCTTATACTGCCCCGCCAGGTTCTATTTGTCCTTCGGTCGGTCCGACAGTACAGATTATACATAGAGTAATAAATGAAACTATAATAAATGGAACATATTATTATACTACAAAAGGGGATGCAAATCCGCTTTCGTGTCCATTTGAAATAGACGTGCCATACAGCGCGGTGATCGGTGAAGTAGAAACTGTTATACCTTATTTAGGATATCCCAGGTATATATTATACTCAATAGGTAATTTAATATGAAATTAGTAATTGCAATAACCGGAATGCCGGGTAGCGGAAAATCTACTGCAGTAGACGTACTTAAATCAGAAGGTCTCAGATTTGTACGCATGGGCGATGCGGTTAGAAAAGAAATGACCGAGAAGGGAATTGAGATAAACAACGTTTCTTTAAGGAAATACGTTTTAAAAATAAGAAAAATATCCAGATACTACGTATTAAATCTTGTGAAGAAAGAAATAGACGATGCCTTTAGAACAAGCGATTTGGTTATCTTAGACGGAGTAAGGAATGTAGGGGAGATAGAGCGGCTTAAAAAAGATGGTTACCACCCAGTTTCGATAGCAATAATGACAGACAAACAGATAAGATTTGAGAGAATTAAAAAACGTCATAATTCAAGTGATGTTACTGAATTCAGCGAATTCGAATGGCGTGAAACCCAGGAACTTAAATATGGTATAGCGGAAGTTATAGCAACATCTGACTATTATATTTTGAACAATTATGGCATTGAGGAGTTCTCAGACAAATTAAAATCTATTCTTAATACGGTGAGAAAGCAAGTTAAAAACTTATAACGAAACCGTCTTTTGATTTGTTGAGTGCCTTATTAGAAGAAACTACTCCGTCTAGGAAGTTCAATTTAATCTCTTGACCATCCAAAAGAAAAATTCGTTCAGCTTTAACTTCTTTTTTTGGGACTTTTACTCTAATTTTTTTATGAGGCACGTCCATTTCTATTCCTAAAAAGCATTTATCCAAGATCTGAGGTATAAGCCCAATGGACCATGCCTGTGATGGGCAACCCTCCGGCACGCCATCCGGTTGGTATATTTCGTTTATCCTAGAAGAGCATTGTGCAGAAAGATTTTTCTCTTTCAATATTTTAATACACTTTTTGCCAAGGTCATCATCTCCGTAATAATAAGCCGCACCAGCCAACATAGATGTTAGTAATGGCCAAATCGCCCCATTTTGGTACCCATTAAAATTGTATGATAAGTCGTCCTTTGCAACGCTTAACACTCCAAATTCTGAAAGGAGCTTTTCTTCGACGTTTTTTAATATTATTTTAGCATCTTCACTTTCAATGATTTTTAAAAATGTAGGAATTATTTGATTTCCGGAGTTTATATCCTTATTTAATTGATCAGAAAAATAACCGTCTCTTTTGTAAGAAATGAATTTTTTATGCATGGCGTTAACATAAGAAACTAACTCACTTGTGTCATCCCCTAAAAAGTCCAACATTTCTATACTGTCTTTGAATGCCTTTTGCCATAGAGCATTAATTTCTATGGAGTACTCTCTATCAAGAGAATCCATCCATGATACATTCCCACGATCGTGTATAAGATTGTTTTCTAGATAAGAAAGCCCGGTATGGACTAGCTTTCTTATAAAATCAGATAATCCCAGCAAGATTTCTTTGTCATTTGTCCACATAAAATATTCATGTAGGGTTATTAAGAAGAGAGCTGGTGCATCTAGTGGTCTAAGATTACCCCCTAAAACATTTGGCATACCTAAATCTCTGCTGAATAAAGCTATCTTTTTAAGTATATCTCTTACAAACGCCGGGTTATTTAGAGATAGAAAAGATGGTAAAATAAGTAACGCGTCCCTAGCCCAAAATTCATTGAAATAAGGAAAGCCAGCGTATATCTCCTTGTCTATGAAGTTAGAATATGAATATATCGCATCTAACGTGTCTTTTAGGAAACCTTTATCTACAAAATTTGTATCGCCATAATAATTTAAAACTGTGTTTAGCATCTCGCTGTACTGTTTAACAGAAGAAATGCGATTTTTTATGATCTTATAAATTCCTTCCTGGTCGAGATCACGGGTTGATAAAATTAAATTAAATTCTCCAGCCGCAGGGATATCTGCTGCTATAGTTCCCGGCACATATTTATTCTCTATAGCACCGTCGTCAAAGTATTTACTAAAACCTTTTTGTATAGAATATTGGCCAGGAGAATGTATGCCGTAATATTCATTTTTGAAGAAATTACCAGCATCGAAAATTATATAAGATTTTTTCTGATTCGATGAAACTATTACTTTTTTATTTTCTTGTTCTAATAGGTATCGTTTTCCTTTAATGTAATTTTCTGATCTGTCTCTTATGTTAACTCCTATTTCCGTTTCTATTTTAAAATTAGAACTAGCTTTTATAGTGATTATTAGTGCATCATCCAAGCAAACAACGTCTTCAGTTACATTAACATCCTTAAGTGAGAATGTATGTCTTGTCAGTTGAGAATTATAAAAATCAAAACTTTTTAAATTTCCAGAATTTAGGTATTCTCCGTTTATTTTAAAGGCAAAATAATCAAAGTATTTTGTTTCTTTCTTCCAAAAACCACACCATTTTGATCCAAATTCACTATCGTTGAATCTAAAGAGGAAGGCCCCATTTTTTGAAAGAACATGAACTTGCGGACCCATATTACAATAACAATATAGAGTTATTTATCGTTATCTTTGCTTTATTTTTGAATTATCCAAATTTGTGTTAAACGTCTAGAAATGTTTAAATAGTGTAAGATATTAAGAATGTAATAGAAAAATAATGCACGGTAATATGATAATAAATTATCTTATAACAAGTATAGAAGCGAATCACGATAGAGATGTCACAATTTCGCCGCAGAGCAAAATGCTAACTAATATAGCCGTTACCAATGTCGAAAAAGATGACCAATCAAAGATTCTTAAAATTAGTTTAAAGTTCGATGCAAGTTTCGAAGGTAACGAATCTAAGAATTTGGGTAAGATAATGATAAAATCTTTAATAGTCTATATGGGTGACAATCTAGATAAAATATACAAAACCTGGGAAGATAAAAAACAACTAGACGAATCCGTTACAGAAGAAATATTACAAGCTGGTCTTAATATGAATTTTTTAGAAGCCATGTCTATATCAAAAATGCTTCAATTGCCTTCTCTACTGCCACTTCCACGACTACAAAAATCCTCTCAAACAACTGAAGAACCAAAACACGACAAGAAAAAGAAGTAATTCAAAATCAATAAAAGTGGTCGTAAAAACGCTTATAAATATTTATAATCTGAAAGTAATATCCTAAATAGTTTTTATGACAAAAGAAAATGATAATCAAGAAGAAAATGGGCCAGAAGAAGATTACAAGTCAAAATATCTATACTTACTTGCAGAAATAGATAATTACAGAAAATCACAAGAAAAAGAGCTAGAACAGCATTATAAAAGTGCAAATGAACGACTTATAATCGATATGCTCAAAGTACTGGATGATTTTGAGAGCGTTTTAAAAAGTAGCAACGACGAGAAAGTAATGACGCTGGCCAAATCTCTAAAATTAGTTTTAAGTTTATACGGGCTAGAAAAAATGGAGGTAGTTGGTAAAGATTATTCTCCAGAGCTAGCAGAGGCGATATTGACGGAAAAGGTCGATGACAAAAGCGGTAAAATAGTTGAAGAATTGCAGACCGGTTACATTTTAAACGGTAAAATAATAAGATATCCTAAGGTTAAAATATCAATATGACAGAAAAAGAAAAAATAATAGGTATAGATTTAGGAACTTCAAACTCACAAGCCGCCATAGTTATAGCGGGTAAACCTACTATAATACCCAGCGCAGAAGGAACAACAGTTGCAGGAAAAATGTTTCCATCGGTTGTAGCGTTTACAAAGAATGATGAATTATTAGTTGGAGAACCAGCAAGGAGACAAGCGGTTTCTAATCCAGACAACACGGTCTTCGCTGCGAAAAGAAAGATAGGTACAGATTTTGTTTACACTTTAAATGGTAAAAAATATACGCCACAACAGATATCCGCTTTCATATTACAAAAAATAAAAAGAGATGCGGAGGCATTTCTAGGTACAAAAATAAATAAAGCTGTAATAACGGTTCCAGCCTATTTCAATGATAATCAAAGACAGGCAACTAAAGATGCGGGAGCTATAGCTGGCTTAGAAGTTGTTAGAATAATAAATGAACCCACCGCGGCGGCCATGGCTTACGGGCTCGACAAATCCAAGGACTTAAAAATACTTGTTTATGATCTAGGGGGCGGAACTTTGGATGTTACTCTAATGGAGATAAGTAACGGAACATTTGAGGTCCTGGCCACTTCGGGCGACGTTCAATTAGGCGGCGTTGATATGGATAATGTACTAATTGACTACATAATAAATGACTTCAAATCAAAAGAGAACTTAGATTTAAGAAAAGATAAAATTGCTTATCAAAGAATAAAAGACGCGGCAGAAAAGGCAAAGATAGAACTTTCAACTGTTGTACAGACAGACATAAACCTACCTTATATAACAATAACAACTGATGGGCCTAAAAATTTAGAAATGGAGATATCCAGGGCGACGTTTGAAAATTTAGTTAGTCCTATTATAGAGAGGTCAAGGCAACCAATAGAAAATGTGTTTAAAGATGCAGGAGTTTCAAAAGAAAGTGTTTCTAAAATTATACTGGTGGGGGGCCCTACAAGAATGCCGATTGTTCAAAAATTCTTATCGGATATATTCGGTGATAAATTAGAACACGGTGTAGATCCTATGGAAGCCGTAGCTCTGGGCGCTGCTATACAGGCAGCGGTTCTTTCTGGCGACATAAAAGACATAGTTCTGCTTGATGTTACTCCACTCACACTCAGCATAGAGACTATGGGCGGAGTAGCAACTCCTGTAATAGAAAGAAATACAACAATTCCTATAAAGACTGGCAAGACATTTTCAACGGCAGATGATTATCAAACAACTGTAACCATAAACGTTTTACAGGGCGAAAGACCTATGGCTAAAGATAACATAAGTCTTGGGGCTTTTAATTTAGAAGGGATCCCACCAGCACCACGCGGTATACCTCAAATAGAAGTTACTTTTGACATAGACGCAAATGGGATATTAAGCGTTTCGGCTAAAGATTTAGCTACGGGTAAGACCCAAAAAATAACAATAACAGCACCCAATAAACTCTCAAAAGATCAGATAGACAAAATGATGAGAGACGCAAAAGAGAACGAAGAGGAAGACAAGAAAAGAAAAGAAAGCATAGAATCAAAAAATGAAATTTCATCTTTGGCATACTCCTTAGAAAAGACTATAAACGAACTTAAAGATAAGATAAGCGAAGATGATAAAAAAGAAGCCGAAGCCGTAATTGCAAAGGTTAAAGAAGACGTTACAAAAGACGATATGGTCTCAATAAATGAAGACAAGGAAAAGCTTACTAATCTTATGAACAAGATAGGGACCGAAATATACAAAGCAACACAGCAAAATAAGCCGGATGGAAAAGATTCTAACTAAGAAAATAGGCAATAGTTCTAATATATAAAGCAAGCGGAAAATAATTTAAAGGGTATGAATAGAGATCCTTTCGAGGTATTGGGCTTAAGCAGAGACGCTTCCGATGATGATATAAAGAAAGCTTTCAAGACTCTAGCTAAGAAATATCACCCCGATTTGAATCCGGGTAATAAAGCAGCAGAAGAAAAATTTAAAGAGTTAAATGAAGCTTACAGGACTTTACTTAATAAAGGCCAAAGAGTCGACGATACAGGAGGGTTTGGAGGCTTTGAAGACCGCGATATCTTTGGTTTTGGAGGATTCGCCGACATATTCAAAGATTTCGTTTTTCGCTCTAAGGGTGAAGATTTAAGATTCGATTTAGACTTAACCGTAGACGAACTTTTTAGTAAAGACTCTAAAGATGTAATTATAAAGAATAAATTAAAATGTGATACGTGTAATGGAACAGGTGCTAAAGAGAAGCATACATGTCCAACGTGTAAAGGCACTGGAAAGATAAGACAGGCATCTAAAAATTTAGGGTCTACTTTTATAATTATGTCGGACTGCAATCGCTGTAGCGGTCTGGGTTACATCACAGACAAAAAATGTGATTCCTGCAAAGGATATGGGTACATCTATAAACAAGAATCTATCAAGGTACCGATAAGAAAAAATATTTCGGAAGGAACTTATGCAGTTGTCCCAGGAAAAGGCGAAAGTAGTATAGGTGGTAGTAACGGAGATTTATACATCGTTTTTCACATAAAGGGAGATGATAAATTCGCAGTAGAAGGTTTAGATCTAGTTTCTAGATTACATGTAGACGCAAGAGACGTAATAAAAGGAAAAACATTGGACCTAGAGGTTCCTGAAGGAAAAGAGAAAATATCGTTGAAAAAAGGAGAAACTAAGCTAATAATAAAAGGTAAAGGACTATTTGATAAAAGAGGAAAAAGAGGAGATATTATATTGAATATCGTACCGGAAATACCCACAGATATAAAGGAAGAAGAACTTAAAGAGATTGATCGCATATTAGGAAAGCACAAAGAACCATTTGTATCCGCCGTTAAATAGCTTGGCGATTTAAGATAGAAATATGAAAAAACTCAAGATTGTCTTTTATACAGATTCTTATCTTCCTTCTGTGGATGGAGTTGTAACCTCGATTTTGAACACTAGAAAAGAATTAGAGGAGCGAGGACATGAAGTTTACGTATTTACCGCTGGTACCGGAGAAACAAAGAAACTTCAGAAAAATGATAATCATCTTGTTGTTTTGGGAGGTATACGCTTTAGAGGCTACCCCCAATACACAATAGCTATTAAACCAGAGTTTCAAGTAAAGGTACAGGAGCTAAAACCTGATATAATCCATTTCCATACCCCCTTTAGCATGGGTTTCCTAGCCCAAAGAGCAAAAAGATTTACCGGGGCTAAATTGGTAAGCACTTTCCACACATTAATATTTTCAGAAGATGCACTTTCTAGTTATCTTTCAAAGAATAAGTTTCTGCGAATTTTCGAGAAATTGCTTTTGCTTAGATATCTTCGTTGGATATATAGAAAGAGTGATGCAATAATCGCGCCATCACAATATGTAAAAGATCGGATTCGGGAAAAATTACACATAAAAAATTATATAGAGGTCATACCTTCTGGTATAGAGTTAAGCAAAATCCAAAACGTCTCAAAATTAGAAGCTAGAGAAAAGCTTGGACTTAAAAATAATGATAAAGTTCTATTGTATCTGGGTAGAGTTAGTCCAGAAAAGAATTTAAAATTTCTCATAAAAGCCGCTAAATTATTAGACAAGAAGGGCTTTAAAATAATTTTGGCTGGGGGAGGACCATATTTAGAGAAATGTATCGCACTCGCAAAGAAATTGAACCTAAAAAATATAAAATTTCCAGGTTTTGTTCCGCCGGAGCTTATAAAATATTACTATGGCGCTGCAGACGTTTTCTGCAACCCATCACTTTTTGAAACCCAGAGTCTTGTCGATATAGAGGCTATGGCGAGAGGGTTGCCGATACT
>JASHWD010000049.1 GCA_030044235.1 Candidatus Parvarchaeota archaeon
GGAAATAACAAGAATGGAAACAGTATAGGTTTGATATTATACCTTCTTGCAAACGAACTGGGAACAAAGGAAGAAAAGGAGAAGCTTGATAATATTAAGTTAGACGATTTCCTTACAAAGGAGCTGCAATTTTAGAGAGTTATGAAGTTTTGTGACTTTTATTTAGGAAATAAACTAATAGCAAAAAAAGTGAAATACTGCGATACTTTCAGGCTTAAACTTGTCGGGCTTATGTTCGTAAAATCTCCCGGTAATGGAGCTTACTTGCCGGGCGTAAGAGATATCCACATGAACTTTGTGAGGTTTAAACTAAGAATAGTTTGGCTTGATGAAAATCTAAAGGTAGTTGATTCGAAAATAGCAAAGACTTGGCGACTTTATTACGGTTCGGCTGGAGCGGAAAATGTACTAGAACTGCCATTAGATAACAACAAAAAAATAAAAAATGGCGATAAACTTAGAATCAAAATATATGAGAGTAGCATCAGAAAGAACAGAAGATAAAATTGTAGATGATTCTATAATAAAGACGGATCGTTTCAATTCGGAGTGCAAATCGGTTAAATTGGGTAATTTTACGTTCATTCTACCGGGTAATTCTTTAATTAGAACAGATGGGAAGATAACAATAAACCGCGTGGAAGACAATTATATCACAATAAATAAAACTTTAGATACAATACTCTACGATTCTGTGAGAAAATGTGGTAACTTTGACAGCATAATGGTTTCCGGTGGGATAGATTCCTCTATTATCGCCGCAATAGGTTTGAAAATAAATAAGGGTTGCAATCTTATAGTCGGTGGCTTTAAAGATAGCGAAGATGTGAGATACGCAGAAATTTTGGGTACAGATCTTAACTCTAAAGTTACAAAGGTGATTCTTGATGATAACGAAGTTGAGAAAATAGCAAAAACTCTTAGCGAACTTGGTTTAGATACTTATAGTATAATAATAGGAATAACGGAATACGCGGTAATGCGATACGCAAAAGAAAAAGGTTGTAAAAATATATTGAGCGGATTAGGCAGTGATGAACTCTTTTTCGGGTTCAAAAAACATCGAGATGTACCTCCCGACAAATTAAAGTCTTTCAGAGAAGAAAGATTGAAGTATTTAGGAGTTTTTGACCTACTCAGACTTAAGAAAATGTCAGACAAAATAGGTATAGAAGTTAAATTTCCTTATTTAGACGAAGAAGTTGTAGAATACGCACTGAGTCTAGAGATAGATACAAAATCAAATGATATTTATGATAAGAAGATATTAAGAGATTTAGGAAACTCCCTAGGTCTTAATGACCTCTTATTAGAAAGAAAAAAGAAGGCTATGCAGTATGGTAGCGGGGTTACGAAAAGCCTCGAAAGACTATCAAAAAAACATAGGATTAAAAACGTGGGTGAATTTATAGAAAGTATATGATAAAGATAAAAGCATTTGGTGGATATAGCAAAATAGGAAAAAGTATGACTTCTGTCGAGGTCGACGGTGACATAGTCATATGTGACATGGGCGCGGACATAGAAAAACTCGTTGATTTCGAGGACGATAAAAATTATATATCGATAAGAGATACCGATGCGCTTATAGAGAATGGTGTTATTCCGAATGACAAAAGGTTCTTTGAAGAAAACGGAAAAAAAGTAAAGGCAATAGTTCTTACCCATGGCCATCTTGACCACATATGGGCGGTACCTTTTCTCGCTTTAAAATATCACTGTCCGATAATAGCGACCCCGTTTACAATTAAAGTACTTGAACACTTAGCAAAAAATGTCAAGGTAAGTGGATTAAGGTTGCTTAGCTTAAACACGGGAACTAAGTACAAAATCTCTCCAAAAATAACCTTAGAATTTGTTAACATAACACACTCTATACCGAATTCTGCTATGAACGTTCTTCATACAGAATATGGCTCTGTTATATACGCAAACGATTGGAAACTCGACGACAATCCGACCCTCGGTAAAAAACCAGACTATGAAAGACTTGAAGCCTTAGCAAAAGAAGGTATACACACGCTCATCTTAGATTCTACCAACGTAGACCAAGAGGGTTACACTTTCTCTGAAAGCGTTGTTAGAACGATGCTTGAGGACGTAATAAAAAAGACGCTTGACAACAAAACAATATTCATAACTACATTCTCCTCACACATAGCGAGAATAAAGAACATCATAGAAATAAGCAGGAAACTTAACCGACAGGTAATGATATTCGGTAGAAGTATGGCAATGTACACAAAGGCAGCTATAGATACGAAATACATCGAAAAATCAAAATTCCCGGAAGTAGCTACAAAAAGAGAACAAATCAATAATATTCTTAAATATGTAAGAGACCGACCAGGAAAATACGTTATTATTTGCACCGGACATCAGGGAGAAAAAGGCGCTTTTCTCGACAAACTTGTTACAGGACAATACGAGTACAAGCTTAGTAACGAAGATGCTGTCATATTCTCATCCAGAGTTATTCCTACGCCATTAAACATAGCAAATAGAAGCATGCTCCAGAATGCTTTAGAAGAATTAAACGCAAACGTTGCAGACAACGTCCATGTTTCTGGACACGCGTCTAAAAACGAACACAAGCTACTTTTAAAGATGCTAAAGCCAAAACATTACATACCTTCACATGGCGGCATGGATAAGATAAGCGTTGGAATAGAAATGGGGAAGGAACTAGGATACGAATTAAATAAAACATCTCATATATTATTAGACGGCCAAGAAATAAGCTTTGACTAAGATTTTAGCTGTCTTGTAAAGAATTAAAACGCAAATCGTTCTTATCTTAGATGGATAAGCATAGTGATAAGCAACTTTTTTCGGATGCTAAAGGTTGGAGCAGGGACCTAGAGAAAGAGGTACAAAATAGATTTGCCAACCACGAAGTATCAAATTTTGATATAAAGTCTAGCAAACCGTTTTTCGGAATCGACACGCCCCCACCATATCCTTCTGGACGACCATGGCATCTTGGCGCAGCTGCCCAATATTCACAGATAGACGCTATAGCTAGATCGCAGAGAATGCTTGGCCGGGAGGTCCTTTTTCCTATCGGGATGGATAGAAACGGCTTGCCAGTCGAAAGATATACCGAAAAGAAGTACGAGATAAAGATGCGAGAAACTGAAAGAGAAAAATTCATAGAGCTTTGCAGGGGCGCATTGGATGACTTACAAAGTGAAATGGTGGATATTTTAAAGGCGATAGGTTTTTCAGCTGACTTCAAAAGAATGTACAGAACCGATTCAGATGAGTATAGGACTTTAACGCAGGCAACTTTCATTAAGCACTGGAAAGATGGAATGATATACCGCGGAAATCGTCCGACAAATTATTGTGTTGAATGTGGGACCACAATAGCCGATGCTGAAATAGAATACAAAGAACTTCCTACAAAGTTAGCTTACTTCAATTTCCAAGTAAAGGAGTCAAAAAATAAGATAACTATCGCGAGCACAAGACCAGAGCTTTTAGCTGCTTGCCGAGCTATTATTGTAAATCCAGAGGACGAAAGATATAAAGGAATGATAGGCAAGCATGCAATAGTTCCAATATATAAGACAGAGGTCAATATAATTGGACATCCTTCTGCTAAACCAGAATTCGGAAGCGGCGCCGTAATGGTCTGTTCCTACGGAGATTATAACGACGTTCTTCTTTTCAAAGAACTAGGCTTAGAAGAAAAAATAATAATTAATGATACGGGTAGATTAACAGATGTTGCTGGGAAACTCTCTGGTCTTACAGTAAATTCGGCTAGAAAAGAGATTTTAAAGCTTCTTCAGGAAGACGGAACTCTTGAGAAAGTGCAAGAAATTTCTCATAGGACCCCGACCTGTGATAGAAGCAAAAACCCGATTGAAATAATCCCAATGGATGAGTATTACATGAAGGTAAGGGATCTAAAAGAAAAGGTGATGGAGATAACTAACGAACTTAATTTTATTCCAGACCAGCACAAGCAGATATTATTCAATTGGATGAAAGTAGCAATGGACTGGCCAATATCAAGAAGGAGATTCTACGGGACTGAAATACCATTGTGGTACTGTAAAAAATGCAGCGAGCCTTACGTGCCGCAACCTGGTAAATATTACAAACCCTGGAAAGAGAATCCGCCCAATGGCACAACGTGTAAAAAGTGCGGATCAAAAGAGTTTTACGGCGACGTAAGGACGTTTGATACATGGATGGATTCGAGCGTGAGTTCGCTTTTCGTAACTAGATATTCAACTGACCCAGAGTTTTATTCTAAGACTTACCCGCTTACAATACGCGCGCAGGGAATAGACATAGTAAGAACTTGGCTTTATTACAGCATTGTAAGATGTTTTGAGCTAACTAAAAGACCGCCCTGGTCAAATGTCTGGATAGGTGGGATGGGCTTAGATGAACACGGCGAAAAGATGAGCAAGAGCAAAGGAAACGGCGTGGACCCAATGTTAATTATAGAACGCTACGGTTCTGACGCTTTTAGATTTTGGGCGGCTTCTGAAGCTTCTCCTGGAAGCAACTTCCTTTTCTCTGAGCAGAGAATAATGGGCTCTCAAAAATTCCTTACAAAGTTATGGAATGTCGCTAAATTCATAAAAGAATTTGGAGATTACGGAATAAATGAGAAACCAGAAAAGCTTTTCCCGACAGATAAGTGGATACTAGAAGAACTATACTCTGCCGTAAAAGATTCACTTGAAGGACATCGTTCATTTAATTTCTTTATACCAAGCAACAGGATAAGAGAATTTACATGGAACGTTTTTGCGCCGCATTACATAGAAATGGTAAAAGCTAGGGCTTATGGCAAAGATTTCTCAAAAGAGGAGAGACTTTCTGCGATATACACTTTAAATCAAACGCTCAGGGCGATATTGCTTTTACTCGCACCGATATGTCCGTTCATAACAGAATCTATATGGACTAGCCTGTACTCAGAAGAATCAATACACAAAATGGAGTTTCCCAAAGACTTACCCAGCTTCAAAGAAATGTCAAAGTATTCTAGCATTATAACCGATTTTAATACAAAGGTATGGGGAGAAAAAAGAGCGAACGGTATCTCTTTACGTGACCCGGTATCAGTGAGAATACCCGAAGAGCTTACAATTTTTGAAAAAGATTTAAAAGCTATGCATAACCTAAAATGAAGATTACAAATCAAAAACTAATATGATAAAAGTGACTGTAAAGAATATAAATTTCGGCGAAAAACAGGTCGAAATAAAAACCGGCAAAGTAGAAGAGCTTATAAAAAAACTAAAGACGACAGACGATGCGGTTCTTATAGTAGACGAAAACGGAGATATATACACTAAAGATAGGAAGCTAAAGGATGGTTCCAGAGTGAACATGGTAGAAGTATTCTCAGGCGGATAAAATGAAATGCGAAGCTTGTAAACAAAGTGCAATAATATCAAGCAGTAATGGCACTTTTTGCGTTGAACATTTCAAGTCAAACTTTGAAAGAATTACTTTATCAACAATTAAAAAATACAAATTAATAAATCCGGGAGAAACCATTGCTGTTGCTAACTCGGGCGGAAAAGATTCATTATCACTTCTTTACATAATAGCAAAATACTTCAAAAAGACAAACAATGTCGTGTCCATAACCATAGATGAAGGAATCGCAGGCTACAGAGACAAAACTATAGAGACGATGAAAAAATATTGTGAGTCATGGGACGTGAAGTATAAGATTTATTCTTACAATGACTTCGCGGGCGCAACTATGGACATGATAACAAAGCTAAAACCTGGGATACCTTGCGGCACCTGTGGTGTTTTGCGCAGGTATATGCTTAATTTTTCTGCTGCGGAGAATAAAGCTGACAAGATAGCGACAGCGCATAATATGGACGATGAAGCAGAAAACATTATGATGAATCTATTCCAGAATGACTTTGAGAAGATGATAAGACTGGGCCCCGTGTCAGGTATAGCACAGTACAGGGGTTTTGTGCCTAGGATAAAACCGTTTATGTTCATTAGCGAAAAAGAAACGATGCTTTTTTCTATGGTTAACGGTATAAATGCGCTTCACACGCCTTGTCCATATTCCGGCTTTGGATTTAGGGGAGTAATATCGAGAAAAATAAAGGAACTTGAATCTGAAATGCCTGGTTCAAAGCGGCACATGCTTGATTTGATGATGAGATTAAAGAATGAGTATTCAGATGCTTATGTTGAAAATCCTCGTAACAAGTTAGTCGATTGCACCATATGCGGGGCGCCTGCATCCGAGGAAATATGTGAAGCCTGCAACGTAAAACTGCAGATAAAGCAATTAAAATCAACTTAGATAACAAATCTTTAAATATCAAAAAGAACAATATTTTCTATGCAAACGCCTTCTCCTAAGATAGAGTTATCCCAGGATTATCAGACTTACGTCAAAAACGTTGAGGATTTTAACAATTCGCTAAACATTACAATCGCTGACATATACAAAAAACTAAATTTAATCACGCAAGGCGTAACCGAACTTGACAAAGCAAAGCAAAATAACGTAGACCCTGCTTATGTAAGCAGATTGGATTCTAAAGTAAGCAAGCTTGCTTCTGACCTTAATAATGTAATATCCGGTTTTAATTCGACGGTAGAAAAGCTAAACGACAATTATAAGGATTCTTTTGATAGGCTTAATAAACTTAGTTCAAACGTAGACAACATTTCGATGAACTTGGGAAAGGTTTCTAATGACCTAAACAAAGCTGTTGCAAGTTTTAATTCCGTCTCACAGCATGTCATGGATAAATCGGACAGCGATTCCGCAGTTATAAATAAAGTAAACGATACCGTAGCACAGTTATCGGAAATGCTAAAAGCAAATGTAAGTGATCTAACATCTACGGATAACGAACTGTCAGAAAAAGTTAGTAAACTGTCCGATACAGTCTATTCTGGTCTTCCAGCCATAAATAGCATACAAGAGGATGTAAATCAGCTAAAGAAACTTCATTCAACAATAAACAGCAGATTTGAGAGCATAACAAATGCTACAAACGGGTTGGCGGTGGAGACAAATGGTCTGAATTTAAAATTGGACACTATCGGTAAAGAATTTCAAAACATACAGCAGGGATTAACTGACGCACAGAAGCACGTAATGGATTTCATAAACATAGCAAGAAGTGCGACCGCAAACATTAGCTCTTACAATCCAGAAGGGCTGAATGTTGAGATAAAGAAAAATGAAGACCAGATAGACGGTTTAGAAAAGGAAATTGGGAAGATTCTGGAAAACTATAGTAATCTCGAAAGAACAATTTCTATGCTCTCGAATAAAATAGCTGAACTTGCTGTCGTAAAAAACGCTTCGAAGCTGTTCGATAACGTACAAACAACCGCAAAATCTGTAGAAGACAGCGAAAACAAGATAAACGCTCAGTCTTCTAAGATGGAAGTAATGTTTAACCAGCTTAGTTCTTACATGAACAAATTCGTCGACATAAACAACAGATTAAATGACATGATGAAAAAGCTGGGTGATGTAGAAGCCGAGGTTGGAAAAGTAAAGACTAACTTGTCTCTCTTTGCAACGAAAGAGGATATAATCGAACTTCACAACAAGATAAACACGATTTCTAATCAAAAATAATAAAAAACTATGGAGAACCAAGACGGCGAAGGCAAAATAAGGAAAAGATTGTATAGGGATAAGCCCCTCGCAGGTATAAGCCTAAATGAATTTGAGAAGCCCTCTTCGGATTATTTTACAAATTTAAGACGTTTCTGTATATCTATCGGCGTTATAAGCCCGGGTGAAAGTCGCGTTGCAATCGTTCACATATTAGATATTTTATTAAAATTGAAAAAATCAAAAAAGGAAGGGCTTGATAGCTACGAGATTATAAAAGAACTGTATAAAACCGATGTAAAGATTGTCTATGCTAATATATTACGGGACCTCAGAAAGCTGATCGCGGTCGGCATAGTAGAAAGACGAGAAAACCGCTATAGGATAAAGGAGAACATGAAGCTAAAAGAACTTCTTGAGACTTTTATAAAACCGTACATAATAGACAGGATACTAAAAAGAGTAGAAGAATACGCAGATAGTATAGACAACAAGCTTGGGGATTAGAGTTCAGAAAGCAATTTATATATTTTCTTGCCTTTTGGCGTAAGTCTTATCATTTTCTTGTGCTTGCTTCCGTCAAACGAAGTTATTCCGAGCCGATTCATAACTTTTATTAATTTTACTATGTAAGCATAGCTGCAGTCTATTTTTTTAGACATCATTGCAGAATAAACGCGGCCCTCATTAGAAGAAATTGCCTGCAATAACATGAATGGTTTTTCATGCAAAAATAATTTTCGAGTCCATTTTTTAGAATCTGATTCAGTCATATCTATTCAGTAATTATGTGTGATATTTATACCTTTCTTAGCTGTTTTTCTAAAAATATTTAGAAAATTTATAGTCGTTGCAAATCACTTTAAGCAAGAATACCAAAGGTTTATATACCTAGTGTCATCTTTTTATAAAAAACTAAAGAAAGAAAACAATCATACGATAAAAATGGCTGAATCAAATAGAATATACATTGATAGAAGTCTAGAAGACCTTGTAACAGACAATACATTGCGCAAACAGCTTCCTGTAAGTTACGCGAAACTTGGTGAGTGTTTGGGGAACTACATGGAAAAACGAACTGCTCCTTTTTCTGAGTATAGGGCTGCATCTGAAAGACTGTGCCGTTCATTTAAGGAGTTACTCGGTGCTACTGGCATAAATTCAAGCCTGCTAGCTGAGGTATACATTTCTGAAGAACTAACGGAAAATGACCAACTCGATAACGAATCTATTGAAAGATTGAAGCATTCGATGTATGATATATCTTGTAGCGCCTATGAGACAACAATACCGTTTGCAGACTTTATTAAAGCTGGGCTAACTAACGAGAAATGCTGGCAGATGAAAGATCTAGTAGAAAAAGAGCCTGATAAATTTTTAGATTTACACTTAAAAATAAAACAGGAGCCTGATAGAGTAAGTGAAGTTATACGAAGCGCCGGCTCCTTAGATATCTTATCTCTTGTCTCGAAATTAGGTAAGAATTACCAGCTATAAGACGACACGGCAAATTCTCGCTATTTTTATTAATAATATAGGGCCCACTGGGATTTGAACCCAGGTCAGATGGTTACTCCATCTGATGCATTCGAAGCCATCTATCCTATCCGGACTAGACTATGGGCCCTTCAGTATTTCTTATGAAGTTTTAGATATTTATCTATCTCTTATCTAAATTTCTATTATCTTTCCTTTTGGCCCGGCGTTTATTACGGTCGTATCACCTAAGCGGTCTTCTAAGCTAAAAGTCTCATGTATATGGCCACATATGCACTTCTCAGGCTTGAGCTTCTCTATCATTTCCCGAACGGCTGTGCTGCCTACATTCATATCCTTCCCTATGACGTCTAGTTTTGTCTTATATGGTGGAACGTGAACGACCATTATCTTTTTCTTTGCGTCGCTTATGTATCTAAAAGAATTTTGTATCTTCTTCTTTATTTGTGATTCTGAAAGTTCATTTGGACCGATATTTGCAAGACCGCAACCGAAGAAACCGACTCCTCCTATTTTAAAAGCATAACTATGGAGGTCATAAAGTATATCCGGATATCTTTTCTTGAGCATAAACATATCTGCTTCACTATCGTGATTTCCTGGTATTATAGCGACTTTCTTTTTAAGATCTGAGAAAGGCTTTAACAATCCTTCTAGTCCATTACCAAATATCGACAAATCGCCTGCTAAAATTACGAGATCAACCTTTTCTTTTTTGGCTTTTTTGGCCAGGCTTTCAGCAGCCTTAAGGTCGCCATGTATATCCGATGCAGCCAGGATCCTCATAATAGAGTATTGAATCGTTTATTTATATCAATTTCTTTTGGACATCTTTATCGTGAAGATAGTAATAAACTTTTTCTGCTATTTTGCCGCCGAGTATATTAGATAATTTTTCTCTTTCGGCTGACTTAAGTTCTGCTATGCTTTTTATACCGAGAGAATAAAGTTTTCTTGCTCGTATACGACCAATTTCAGGTACAGAAACGAGCGGCAGCAGCTCTTCTTTTATACCGTACTTTATCCTTGTAGAAAGCTTAGCTATCTCGTTCGATTTCCCACCAAGAGCTTTGCTTAGTTCCTTAAGACTGTAGATAAGCCATCTAATGCTTTCTATAGTTACGTAAAACTCGCCAGGAAGAACTTTATAGTCCTCTTCTATATCTCTTTCGCTTTTTTCTCCTATCCACTCATCTATTATATGGGCCATCTTTATGGCCGAGACAAAACGATCATATTCTACGAGATTTTGGTCTGTTAAAAGTTTCAGGGAGTAGCTTTCTTCCTCATATTTCTCGAACTCCGATTGTGATATCCTTATGAACTTAAATTCTTCTGTACAAAAAAGAACGTGTATAATCGAGAACGGTTCTACAGCTCCGTCTATCTTCATTTTTTCTATGAATTTTATAAATATAAGACCTGTATACGGGTCTAGGTATAACTGATTGATTAGTTTTCCTAATCTGGTAGCTGAAATCTTTCCAGCTTCGTTCACTATGAAATCATGTTCTTCTAGAAAGTCTACCGCATCATCGATTTTTTCTGTTAGGTCAACTCCCAAACTAGATATAAAAAAGGTTGCAAAAAATGCATCAATATCATCTTTCGACTTGTACAGTTCTAAGTCGACTAAAGCAAGCGTATATTTTCTTATAGCGATTTCGCTGTTGAACTTGGATATTATAGGTTCTACCTCCCCTTCGATATATTTTTTCTGTATTAAGTCCAAATCTTTTTCGCTCCTTGCTATTATTATAGCTGTTCCTTCTTTATCATATTTCGGCCTTCCTGCTCTGCCCAACATCTGTTCTATTTCCAGGGCCGGCAACGATTCAGAACCGTATTCTCCGTATCTGTATATAGAAGAGATTATTACAGTATTCGCAGGCAAGTTGACGCCCATCGCCAAAGTAGGCGTTGCGACTATGAACTTTATAAGTCCGTCTCTAAAACCATTTTCTATTAATTTCCTTTGTTTGTTTACTAGACCTGCGTGATGGAATGCTACACCATTTTTTACTAGATCTCTTATCTGTTCACACTGTGATGTAGGCCTGTCGAGGACATTCAAAATTTCGTCCGCCAACTTATTTAGAGATTTTTTCTCTTCTGAACTAAGTTTTGGCGCAAGTACATTAGCGATAAGTTTTGCATTTGAGATAGTAGACTTCTTAGTCTGTGCAAATACGAGTGCCTGTTTTTGTTTTTTGATTAGTTCTATAATTATGTTTAGCAGCGGATCATCAACATTGTTTAATGTCTCTTTTTTCCCGCCTAAAAGTTCTCCGTCAAAATAAACCTTTTTAACTAGTTTTACGGGTCTAAAGTCGCTCTTAACTAATTTTGACCCTAGCCACTCGGCTATATCTTCTGCGTTACTTATAGTTGCACTAAGTCCTATTATTTGTG
>JASHWD010000050.1 GCA_030044235.1 Candidatus Parvarchaeota archaeon
ATTTAAGCAATCCGATAGGTTCCTCACAAGTTCAGGGGGCCTGTACTCAGAATTCTAACATAAACGCCCAGGACACTTCTTCACTTGCAGAACAACTTTATACAAAGGCTGCCGCTTGTTTCAACCTCTTCCAGGGTTCTAATGCAGATACCGGATCGTACATCTTGTATAGCGGATTGAACCAGTTGTTCGAATGCTACACCGGCAAGATATTCGACAGTGCGACCGGGAGCGGGGTCACAACTTACAGTCAACTAATAAACTACATAGATTCAGAGTACCCTAATAACGGAAACCCTATGCAGATAGTTCTGATAACTAATGGAACGGAGGGCCTTGCAAACTACACAAATAGAAGTGCACCGATAGAAAACGGTTCTACTTACGTTATATATTATTTTGGCTATCCGAGTTCTTTCGCATGGAGTAATTCTCACATAACATTAAATGGTGTTTCCGGCACGGATTGCAGTCTAAATTTTAATACACAATGCAATTACATTTCAAATTTTGACGAACCGGATGTTGGCGCAGCATGCAATTATGATAATTCAACTGACCAGAAACTTAGTGTTATAAACTCGCCAATAAGCTCTTTAAGCACCCCAACTTCGCTTACATACGACCCAAAGGATAATGTTATAGGCGCTTGTGAAGATTTCGTTATCGCTTTCTGTGGCAAATTGCTTAATACTATGGTCTTGAGCCAAGACCGTGTATTCGTTTGTATAACAAAGACCACTACGGTAGTTTAAAACCATTATTTATATTAAACGCAGTTTAAAATCTATATGGCCGAGACAGCAGGTGAGAACCTTGTATTCATAATACTTTTTGTTATCTTCATATTCGTTATAGTTCTTGTTTTTGCTTATTTCCTTCTTTTCGGTTTCGGGTTTACAAATTCTACTACATGCTATGGTAGTTCCCAAGTAACAAATTTCTTTTACCAGGACCTTTGCATAAGTAAATTCTTCTGCATAGCTACTACTTTGAATTCTATAGGGATTGGACCGCCATTGATAGGCTGTTCTCCGTCAGTTCAGACATATGCATCCAGCTCTAATACCGGACAAGTCTTTTCCGGGATAACTTCTGCGCTTGGAGATTGCTGGTATCAATATGGCGCAAATTCTGGACTCGACGTTCTGTATAACGGTCCTGGTCTTTGCAGTGTCGTAGGGGTCTCTCTTAACAATCAAAAGAACCTTACTTTTTATAATCTTACGCAATATCTTAAAGCCGCCGCTTTCTCAAAACAAATAAGCTGTCTAAATCATACTGCTGCCCAATCTTGTGGGAATTACCAAGAAGGTTTTACCTGTGACACTAACACACCAACTGAGTGTCAAGCCTATGTAAATAGTTACTTCCAGTGTCAGAGTCAACAGGACTATAGTCCGATACAGGCGGGTTATGTTCTTCAGAGCATATTCCTTAACGATTCTACTAAACATGGCATAACAGCTGCAACAACCGCTGCAAATAATTTTTCGGCGGCTCTCTGTGATCCTTCTCAAGGATGTTCTTTCAACCAGGCCACTCTTAGCTGCACTAATTCAAGCGGCAAAGTAGGCAGCTGTACTCAAGTCTTTGATGATTTTTGTGCGAATACCACGTTAGGTTATGATAACTGTACATTCCAATACGACTCAAACACCGGAGATTATCAACCGCCAGAAGGCTGTACACTTACTGAGGCCGTAAATAGTAATTCTACGATAAATGTATCTTATTTCAATTATCTTGAACCCGGCGTGAACTTGATATACAACTGGAAAAATAAAACCAGTGGACAAACAGTCGCTGTGAGTCCATATTCTAACATGAGCATAAACCACGCTGAATTGTATATAGTTTATTTAAACAGTTTTGCGAATAGTGCTCTTCCACCTAACGGGATAACTATGCCTACCGAATGCGTTCCACAAGGTTGGGTTAACAATTATCCAACATCCGGAATTGAATATTCGTGCGGAGAAGCTTTAGCCGTTTATGGTTCAGCCGCTCTTAGTGGTCCTGGCTTGATAACTCTTGGTGTAGCCGGCGCATCCGGCTATCTTTATGGGGCTTGCCGTAGTAATACCCTCTGCAATGAATATGTAGACGCTGATGCCGCAAAAGCAGTTTCAACCACTTTATACACAACAAGTGGCTTACAGGGATGTATGACTTCTATTGAAGATGAATTAGAGCAATCGTCGGTTATAGATTATTTCCGCAATGGGATTGGCGATCTTGTGGGATTTAGTTCGGTTAATCCTCCTAACTTTTTAGGAAGGAACCAAATATACATATGTGCAGTAACGGATTAAACAAAAAGGGCAGCTCGTCGGTTGAGAAAGTAACAGTAATAATAATCCTTATCTCTTTCTTGGTAATTGCGTTCTTGATATTGAGCAATGTTTTCCATTTTTCACTTTTTAGTTTGGGGCAAAGCGTACCTAGACTTACTACCGATCCGGCCGTATGCAGCTTGGTACTAATAAATAACTTTACAACCGGTACATCTTGCATATACACGTTATCCGTATCGAGCGGCAGCCCCGGACTAACTTATACATTATATGGTAATGCAAGCCAGCCAGAAAAGATACAAAGCTATGTTGCTGGAGAAAGCAGTATAGACACAAATGTTACTATAAAGAAAGGGACTTCTGAAGAGTATTATCTCTTCAATTGCAACACAAGTGGTTCTACTTCTACATCTGTAAACGGTTTCTTTTATTCCGCTGGTGGCGCGTCAGATTTAGATCTTACGTGCGGATAAATTAAACAAAGGGGTTCAAAGTACCGTCATTTTTCAGCGTATCCGGATTAGCCTTTATCTTTTTTATTAGTTTTTTCATTTTGCTCTCTCTTCTTTTCGAGACCCAATAATAACCCTCATCATTAGTATCTTCGGTTATAAGTATGAATATTTTCCCGGCGTTGAACCTGCCAACACGCCCCCTCCTCTGTATTGACCTTATCCCACTCGGCACGGTTTCATAAAATATCGCTAGATCCGCCCCCTTTATAGACATGCCCTCTTCGCTTACACTAGTTGAAACTAATACGTTGTAAACTCCAGCTTCGAAATCCTTTATTATGTTGATCTGCTCCTTCTGAGAAAGCCCGCTCTTTCCTTGTCCGATGAATTTAACGGGTCTTACCCCTTTATCATTTTTTATAGAATCGTATATCACGTCTACCGTATCCCGGTATTGCGTGAAAACTATCGCTTTTTTATCTTCAGAAAAAGACTCGGAAAGTATTTTGCTGATTTCTTTTAGTTTTGGATGTTCGATGCCGCTATCCAAGACTTTCTTTGACTTTTCGTAAAGCCATTTTATCTGTTCTGTCTTCGCCAACTCTTTGTCGGTTTTTGACGTTCCTTCGTTTATTATTTTTTCTACAAATCTATTGAAAGAGCCGACACTCTGCGTAGAAATCATATTCATTGCATGGTACAGTTTCAAAAGTTTCGATGTGATTATTATGCCCCTTATCGTGTAGAAATTTCTATGGCCAGAAAACATGCGAGCCTGCAAGCTTTTCTGCAGCATTAATATGGTCCTTCGATTTATCCTGTTAGGTGCTGCATCCTTTAGAAGTCCGACGTGCTGGAGCGCTACCACTTGTTCCTGTATGAAAATTTTAAGGTAAGATATTATTTCTTGAAGCTCTTGGGGTAATTTTAATCTGATTTCTTCTACTGTTTTCGTTTTTACATAGGGGGCTACGTCCGGGTCGTCTTCTCCTCTTATTTCTACGTTTGATATGTTTAGGTTTCTGCATATCAAGCTTATCTTTTCCTGATCAGAAGCGGGAGAAGCAGTCAAGCCGAGTATGAGCGGATGGGCTGATTTTGACATGTACTCTTTAGCTATTTTTACATAAGCATAATTTCCGACGGTGTGATGCGCTTCGTCCACTACGAGTAAGCTGAAATCTGAAAAATCTATGCTCCCGTTCTCCATATCGTTCTCTACCGTTTGCGGTGTCGCAAATGTGAGTTGTGAAGTCTCGTATACGTTTTGTCTGTCGCCTTTTTTTGTTTCACCGCTTGCCATCCCAAGAGAAAGGTCCATCATGCTCGAAAAAGTCTTGTAATGCTGGCTTACTAGTGGCTTTGTTGGCGCTAAAAACAGTGCTTTAGAATTCTTATATTTGCTTAATCTGTAATCTACGGCAAGTACACTTATTACCGTCTTGCCAAGTCCGGTAGGGAGAACTACGAGCGTGTTGGAATCCTTAGCGCTTTCAAAGATGTTTTTTTGGTACTCACGTTCTTCTATTTTTCCTTTTCTGATGAACATCAGACACCTACTGCTTTTCCGCCCTTGATAAGAATATCCGCTACATCTCTGTCTATCTCAATAACGTTCGGAAAAGAGAAAGGCCCGTATGTCTTATTATTTTTCCAAACAAAACGAGGAACATCAGCTATAATCCTTATAACCACTATATTGGTATTTTCCTCTGATTCTACTTTTTGCATCTCTTTAGGAGCGACGTCCTTTACCTCTTTCATAAGTTTGCCTTTATGCTCGTTAACCAGCTTAAGCATGTTGTCAAATAATATCAGTTCTTCGGATGTAAGGTTGTTCCTTGCCTGGTCTAGGTTGGTTCCGAGTATAGTCATGTTCGCAATCTTCACCATCCTTACTGTCAGTATCTGGTCCAAAGTAGTGAGTGCGTTCTTTATCTGGGTGGCAATCTCCTCGGCTCTTTTGGAATCGTCCATCTTCTTTGCTTCTTCTAAGGATTTTTTATTAATAGCTATATACTCTTTCATCTCCTCAAGAGTCTCATTGGTTAATTTTGTAAGCGTTCTTGAATCTTCTTGCTCTTGTCTCCTTATGCGAATGAACTCGCTGTAAGTTATCATATCTAATTATTATCCTCTTCACTGAATATAAGTTTATTCGACTTTGTCTTACCCAGTACTATTTAATCCGCTGGAAACGGAATGCGAGAATCCTCCAAAAAAGTTTCCTATGTCTGTCACTATCGTGCCAGGTCCGACTAACAATATGTAAACCAATACTACGGTTACGCCTAACGCTATCGCTATGATATAGTAAATCGTCGCCTCTGTAATTCCTTTTTTATTAAGTCTTAACATATTTTATCCGAACGGGTTTGGAATCGCCGGGAAGATGTGCGTTATGCCCCCGAATACTACCAAGTAGAATATTACTATGACTATGCATATTACGATTATTATTATAAGAAGCAGAACGTAGTCTGTCACGCCTTTTTTATTAAGCATAGTTATTGCCGTTAACGCCCCCTCCTGCGCTTACAAAAGAAGTAAAGAGATTTGAGATCTTGTACGGCGAAAAGAACTCCAAGAAGATTACTATGAGCAGTATTGCGACTATAAGAAGTATTATGTAAAGGAACGTACTACTCTGGATGGACGCTTTCTTATCCATTGCCGAAAAGCCAGCTGAAGGAAAGCGCTTTGAATATAGAGTTTCCCAGACTTGCTCCACCATTACTGAAATAAAGAGCGATTACGACTCCGACAAGAAGGACGATTATTGCGATTACTATCGCTATGATTTCTGTTATTGGCATCTCTCCTTTTCTGTTTATCATAACTTAAAATAGGGGATTATCAAAATTTGAGAGGGGATTCAACAGTTTTTTCCTTCTTTTGAACTCTTCATAAATTAAGGCAGCGTCTTCGTTTGATCTTGAAAGGCCTGCTGCTACGGCATCTTTGGTTCTAAATCTACCAAACCTCCTATGACTTACTTCTATTTCATAAAGGTCGGGATTGAACGGTCTTTTTTCGCCGCTGGCCGTGGCAAAAGACAAAGATTTATTTATTCCAACGAGGTCGTCTTTGAAAGATTGATAGATGTCAAAAAGCGCGTAGTTTGATTTAGGTTTCTCCTTTTCTTCCTTTTTTTCAGCTTCGGCTATATATTTATCTAGATCCTTCTTTATCACGTTGAGTGATGATACTGATACTTGATCCAAACTCTGAAAGACTGTCTTTTTTATATAAGATTCTGTTGCCTCTTTGAAAAGATACCATTCGTCTATTGTAAAGCAGTAAGGTTTTATTGTTACCCCCAGCGTACCAACATACTGGGCTCTGTCCTGCGGTACCCCTTTAGGGAAAAACTGCTTTTCCGTAAATTTAAAAGTAGTTTCAAGTGCAGCTATTACTTTTGGACCAAATCTTCTTAGACGCGAATGAAGGAACGCCCTATTTTCTTCTCTCGGACCTTCTGTAGTAAGATTTACCATGCCACTTTTCGGTACTACCTTGGAAGGAAGTTCAGGACCTTTTGTACCGAATGCCCTCGCGTACTCTATTTCATATTCTCTAACATACATGGGCTTTGCGGAGATTACTTCTACCGAAAATTCAGATGTCTCCATTATGTCCGGTCTCTTACTGGCATCCATATACTGCTTCGCATTTGTTATTCCCTTCATGTTTATTCTGTTCAAAATGCTCAAGGACTCTACGGCCCAATTCTTATACATATCATATGCCGCGGCTTGGCTTTTCAGGTATTGAAGAAGCATTTCCCTTCTGTTGCTAAGGTCTGTTTTGTTTATTTTCTTCCATTCTTCGTATTCTACGTATCTATTTTTTATTATGTTTTTGTACTGCTCGTTTCTTTGCATCGCGTCTATGTCCTTTAAACTTTTTATTGAGTAAAAAACCGCCACTAAGTCTATAAATGTAGCGCCGCCTTGTCCCTGAGACGGGGCTCTTGATAATGCGCCCAGGCTCGCGCCCCCTTTTCTCGCGTCCACATTGTCCACAAAGATTCTCTTAAGTGCCAGTTCTGCGGCGTTCTTTTTTTGTGGGTCGCTTGACTCTGCTAACTTATAAAAAGAATAATTTCTATCTAGCTCTTTTAGTTCGTATGTTATTGAGATTACCGACTTTACGACAGTGTTAACACTTCCCAAAAGCTGCATAGTCCTGTCTTCCAATGCTTTACGCTTTTCAAATGCGAGCGTCATTAAGTTAGAAAGCGCTGCGGGGTCGACTGATTCTGCGGTTTTTAATTTATCGTTGTATCCCATTGCCTTTAGCTCTTGTGCAACCATGTTATATTCTGACTGAAACTGATATGCGCCTTCTATATCTATTGAAAGGATAAAGCCGTCCTTGTTTCCGAGCAAGCCTATATCCGGTCGATAGATTCCTCTAGCGTATTTTAATTCAGAAAGGTCTCCACGATATCTGCTATTCAAACCTGCCGCCCTAAACTTTAAATCGGTTATCCAGTCTCTTGTTGTGCCAGCAGAGGCGCTTTCTATAGCTTTTCTGTACCTAACAATATCGGCTACATTCATATTATCTTATTTGATGAGAAGATATATATAAACTGCTAAAAAGCTGTTTAATTAAAATCGTTTTGAAATGTTTATAAGTGATTATAAATATAGATTTGAATAGATTGATAATTTTTGGAGGTAAACTATGCATCAGACTGAAAATGTAAATCCGGTTGAAGCCGCGCTTAACAGACTTTTCTCTACGATAGACGCCTTATCAGCTAAGATCGATGAACTAAACGAAAGAGTAGATTACATGGGTTCATTCGTAGGATTGGAAGTGGGAGAAGATGGAAAAACAGAGCATGTAGAGCCGCCAGGGCAGCTTGCTGGTTTGTCTTTCGATGTTCTTAATAAACTTTTACCAGCAAAGGATGCAAACAGCATAAGATCGTACTTTTTGAGGGTTTTGAGTCTTTTTAGAAAATACATAAAGGCAATAGTGGTCTTCGGAAGTTCAAAGACAAAGACGGGTGTGACAAGCACTTCCG
>JASHWD010000051.1 GCA_030044235.1 Candidatus Parvarchaeota archaeon
TTAGGGCATATTCTTGGATGAGTAAGAACATAAATGGCGTGAGAAAGTACTAAGTAAATTTAATTCTATGGCCAAAAAGAATAAATCAGACGTTCTGGCGGTTATCTTCGACTTCGATAATACACTGGTCGACACAAGACAAGCGATAGAAGATGCGTACAAAGAGATATTTCAGGATATGAGCAAAAAATATAAGATCGAACCAGGTGCATTGTGGTCAGAGATAATAAGAATAGAGAATGAGAAAGCCCATAATCCGGATAAGACTAAAAATCATTATGATAGAAGAGCTTGGTTTAAGATGCTTGCTAAAAATATAAATTTTAACATGACTAATAAAGAGCTAGATAGATACGTTAACTTATTTGATTCTTTACTTAGAGATAATATTAAATTTCCGCCGCATACAGAAAACGTCTTAAAGACTATAAAATCACGTGGTAAAAAATTAGCGCTTTTGACCGAAAGGGACGAAATGCCGGGCTTAAAAGAAAAAAGAGTCAAGAGTCTACCGTTTTCAAAGCATTTTGATCTTATAGTTATAGCCGGTGAAACTTTTCCCGAAAGAAAATTAGTGCCAGAAGCGTTTTCTAAAACTGTAGAGATGCTAAATACGGCACCGGAAAACACAATAATGATTGGTGACAGGTTGGACATAGATATAGAAAATGGAAAAGAGGCAGGCTTAAGGACAGTTCTCATAAATTCTTATGACGATCCGCGTATGGGTAAGCACAAGCCAGATTATGTCATATCTGATATACGGGAAGTTTTAAAAATAATTTGAAATATATCTTATTAAAACAAATTAAAATTCTTAGACCTTTGATTAGAAAGATTTAAAATATAGGAGTTCATAATCAAGTATGGATGGAAAACGTCTCTGGCTTATTAGAAGATAATGAGAAATTGGTTACTGATTTCAACGCCCAGCGCTTTTCCTCGCTGAAAACTTTTCCAGATTTTTACACTTTTAATAAAGGCTTATTTTACTCACATAGAGATTTTGAAGTTTTTTTGAAGAAACTTGAACAGAACGAAGATTCAGCGATAGTCTCCGGGCTGAATCCATCTGCAAAGACATTTCAGCTTGGGCACAAAGTCGTATTTGATACTAATCTCTTCTTTCAAAAAAAATATGGAATACCGGTTTACATACCATTGTCGGACGACGAAAGCTATGTAGCCAAAAAGGTAAAAACAAGGGAAGAAGCGATAAAAAATGGAATAAACATAATAGTCGACTTGATAGCTTATGGTTTTGAGCCCAAACTTACAAAAGTTGTTTTCGACTTTTATTTTACGGAGATATTCAACAACGCAATGAATCTCTCTAGGCACGTAACGATGTCAGAAATAAAAGCCGTTTATGGTTATAAGAATGAAGATAACTTAGGATTACATTTCTATCCGGCAGTCCAGTCTTCTCACGTTTTGCTACCGGAAATAATGTACGGAGTAAAAAATACTCTTGTACCAATAGGTCCAGACGAGGACGCGCATCTCCGTTTAGCGAGAGACATAGCTTCAAGAGCTGGATACAGCAAGCCGGCGATATTGCATGCTAGATTCATGCCAGGAATGGACGGACTTAAAATGTCAAAATCTAGACCAGATGCAGCTATATTCTTAAATGACAGTCACGAAGCCGTAAAGAAAAAAGTAAGTTCCGCTTTCAGCGGAGGCAGGGACACGTTAGAAGAACACAGGAAACTTGGTGGCAATCCGGATGTAGACGTACCACTTCTTTACTTATCATCTTACTTTCTTAGTGAATCTGAAGCGCATGATTTAAGATCTGATTATAAGAAGGGTAAGGTGCTCAGCGGTGAATTAAAGAAGATGTTGATTGAAAAGGTAAACGCCTTCAATGATAATTTTAAAGAAAGAAGAGGAAAGGTTACATTTATCCAAGTAACGAATATGCTTCTTGAAAACAATAATAATCAAAACCTGGATAAAATCGAAAAGATATTCGAAGGTTTAGATCTAAATATATAGGATGGTAAAGGTATACACAATAGGACATTCAAATCGCCCGCTTAAATCTTTTGTAGACCTCCTTAAACTCAATAGAATAACTCTTATTGCAGATATAAGAAGTCTACCGGGTTCGAATGCCAATCCACAATTCAATAGGGAGAATTTAGAAAAAGAATTACCGCATTTTGGAATTAAGTATATTTGGATAAAAGAGTTAGGCGGCAGAAGACACGGTTTAGGTTCTAAATCGCCGAATAAATGCTGGAAAAATCCATCTTTCAGGGGATACGCCGACTACATGATGACAAATGATTTCAGGATAGGTATAAAGAAACTATTAAGTCTGACCAAAAGAGATACGGTAGCGATAATGTGTGGAGAGAGTTTGTATTGGAGATGTCATAGGGTTATGGTATCTGATTATCTCAAAGCATTAGGTTTATCCGTTTTTCACATAATCGGTACAGAGAAACCAAAAAGGCATCTGTATACACCATGCGCCAAAGTAAGGAACCGAAAACTAAAATATTATTAGATGTGGCCTATTTTTATTAACTTTTTCAGTTGGGTCATCTCTGAAAAAATGTTGCCGCCACAAGCCTTCCCAAGCCGGTTCATTATCGCTAAGCCGATGCCTTCATCTGGAAAACTCTCACAAATTCCAAAGTCGACTGCATATTTATCAATCGACCTTAACGCAGAGAAAAGGTTCTTTGCTATTTCGTAGGGGTTGCCCAGCGCGCCTAAGGATATTTTTAAGGCATGTTTATTGTAAATAGAGTTGCACAATTCGTTAGAACCGATTACGCAGAAATCTCTCTCTATTGCATTGGATATTTTTGTAAGGTTTTCTCGCTTTCCAGAAAAAAGAAACAACGGTTTGTCTGGCGCATAATGTCTGTATTTTAGACCGGGGCTGATAGGCTTCTCGATGTTTTTAGGAGCAAAATATATCTTTGGCTTCTTACCAAATTTCTTTGCTATCTCTTCTGGCGTAAAAGGGCCAGGTCGAACTATTGTAAAGCTATCAAGATCTATTACGGTCGATTCAAGTCCAAAAAATGTAGGGCCGCCGTCTATTATTACAGCGGCCTTTTTTCCGAGCTCTTCTATTATTGTCTTTGCTTCTGTCGGCGATGGTTTTCCGGATAGATTAGCGCTCGGTGCTGCTATTGGGGTATTCGCTTCCTTTATGAGAGCCAGTGCGATAGGATGAGCTGGCATTCTAACTGCCACCGTTTCTAAACCAGCGGTTACAGATTTTGGAAGTTTGGCCTTCTTTTTTATTATAAATGTTATCGGAGATGGCCAGATTTCGTTTAAAATCTGCCTGTATTCTTTAGGTATCTCTCCAACGCTTTCCGCCATCTTCATAGAATCTACATGTACAATCAAAGGATTATCCTGTGGTCGGCCCTTTGCGGTAAATATCTTATTACAGGCTTCCCCATTCAATGCGTCTGCACCAAGGCCGTAAACAGTTTCCGTTGGAAAAGCTACAAGCTCCCCGCTTTTTATAGCATCTGCGGCGATTTTTATCAGCTTTGACTCTGGCTTTAGAGGATTTACTTTTAATATCATATTACTAAGCAGTTTATATTTTGAATTATTTAAAGTTTCTAAAATATTTGCTTTAAAAAGAAATAAAAGGCTTGGCTGCATCGATATTTAGTTGATGGCCCGATAGCTTAGCCCGGTGGAGCACTGCTCTTATAAGAGATTGCTCTAATAATTAAGTAAAGCAGGGGTCCCGTGTTCAAATCACGGTCGGGCCATTAATTTTATAGTTTATCTTACGATACACTTAAATAATAAATTATTTAAGTCTCGACGTAAAATAATCTTATGCCTTCATCGATGTTAAATCTTAGAAGTCCAATCAAAAACTCTGATTTAGAGGAGGCCTTGTTTTCAGTTGCTGAAGAGCTAGGGCTAAAAGCCAAAGTTAAATATAAATACAAACTTTCGGACGAAGGGCAAGTTCTTTTAGATAGGGCTATATCAATAAAAAAAGGCCTTGTTCCTATGCTAAGAGTAAGCACTGGTTTCCAAGATCCGCACAAAAACTACAATGATCTATTTTTTGTTAAAGCATATTTATTCAAAGAAAAGGGCCAACAATACATAGAAAAAGCAAAGTCTTGTTTAAATTCAATAATATTAGCGGAAGAGATCTGGGCCAATTTTTGCTTAGGTTCAGATGATGGCGATGCGTATCTATGAATGAAGATATTGTGGGAAAGGTATACCAGATAAACGTAAAGAGTCAAACGCCAGGCGAACGCGGCTTGCCAAAGCACAGCGTAGACAGGGCAGAAATAACTTTTTTGGGCTTGAAAGACGATTTTAATGTTTATCGGCACGAAAAACAAAAAGATATTCCAGACCAGGCCGTGCTGATAATGCCCCTAGAGATGATAGAACAATTAAACCGAGAAGGTTGGCCGATAAAACCCGGTGATTTAGGCGAAAATATAACCAGCCTTGGTATAAGTTATGATTCTATAGGACCAGGTAAAAGATACGCCGTAGGCGATGCAATATTAGAAATAACAAAACCCTGCACACCTTGCGTAAATCTTTGGTCTTTACCTTATGTAGGAAAAGAAAAGGGGCCTAAATTCATAAAAACGACATTAAATCGAAGAGGATGGTACGCTTCAGTGATACAGCAAGGAAAAATAAAGAAGAACGACCAAATAGTAAAACTCTAAATTCTGACTTAAAACAACCTTTATAAATGATTGTTTCTTAATATAATTAAATAGAAAATAGATAAGTTTTTTAAGAACTTAGTAGTTTTTCTATAAAAGAGGTAAAGATGCCAGGAAGATTTGAGCGAAAAATGTACAAAGCTACCTGCTCTGAATGCGGTAAAGAAACGGAAGTTCCGTTCCAACCACAAGAAGGCAGACCAGTTTTTTGCAGAGATTGCTACATGAAGAAAAAAGGAATGCAATAAAACGTAGAACTAGGTTCTAAAGAAGCAAATAAACAAAGTTAGATTTTAATTTTTATTTTATATTTAATTATCAGTGACACTTTATAGATTATTAGAAGGTCTTCATTTACTAGTGTTCTCTTCGCTGTCGTCTTCAATATTTCTTAGTTGTGGGAACGCTATTACTTCTTTTATGGATTTAGCATTTGTGCCCAACATCTGAAGTCGGTCAAGACCAATGCCAACTCCGCCAGCTGGCGGCATCCCATAGCCCAGGGCCTCCACGAAATCCCGATCGAATTCTTGAGTTTCGTCTATTCCCCTCTCTTTTCTTTGTGCTTCTTCATTGAATCGATTTATTTGTTCAATTGGATCGTTTAGTTCGCTAAATGCGTTTGCTATTTCCATACCACCTATGTATAATTCAAATCTGTAAACAAACCTTGGGTCATCTTCAATGTTTTTTGCTAGAGGAGAAACTTCAACTGGGAAACGAGTTATGAAGGTTGGCTGTATAAGTTTTCTTTCAACGTATTCACCGAATAGCGTGTTTATAGCATCGCCGTAACCTGTAATTTTGCTGTCTATTTTTTTAGCTCTTTCTATAAGCGCTTTCTGGTCCACCTCCTTTAGCGATTCCTTTACACTGTCCTCCATGGTTTTTATAGCAAATTTAGAAAAGTCTATTTTGTTGCCACCATATTCAACGACATATGTTCTGTTAGCTGCGTAGATTGCAGCTTTTACTAATTCTTCAGTTATTACAAGCATGTCACTAAGGTCTCCGTACGCCTGATAAAGTTCGAAGGCCGTGAACTCCGGATTGTGTCGGGTGTCTACTCCCTCATTTCTGAGGTTTTTGCTTATATCGAATACTTTTTCAAATCCTCCGACGAGTAATCTTTTAAGGTAAAGTTCTGATGCTATTTTTAAAAATAGGTCTCTATCAAGCGCGTTATAGTGCGTAACAAACGGTTTCGCGTTTGTTCCACCTGGTATAGGATGAAGTAACGGCACGGTGACTTCCAAGAAACCCTTTTTTTCCAGGATTTCCCGCAGAGCAGATATCATCACGCTTCCTTTTCTTATTTTTTCTCTCGAGTCTTTGTTCATTATAAAATCCAAATACCTCTTCCTATAACGTTTTTCCGTGTCTTCAAGACCATACCATCTGGAAGGCAGAGGTAAAAGCGATTTTGAAAGCATAGTGATCTCTTTAGCTTGTACCGAAATCTCGCCAGTCTTTGTCTTTACTACTTTTCCTGCTACGCCGATTATGTCGCCAGCATCTATATACTCCATAAGTTCATTAGATCTTTTTTCTAGGTCCTTTTCAGTTACATATATCTGTATATCGCCAGTTTCATCCGCCAAATCCAAGAATTTTAGTTTTCCGTGGTCACGTTTGGTCATTATCCTACCTGCTACTTTGACATCTGAACCTTCTAATTTTTCAAAATTACCGCGTATGTTTAGTGTACTTTGAGTAACTTCATATTTTCCGCCGTAAGGATCATAACCGTTTTGTCTTAAGGATTTCAATTTTGAAAGACGGTCTGGATCAAAATCGAATTTAAATTCCATAGTAAGGTATCGCCGCTGCGAGGAAGGTCGCTATTCCTATAAGCAATGAGTAAATTATTAACTTTGTTTTAAGGTCTTTATTAGGAGATATTAGACCAACAAACATTTTGCTCAATAAACCCGCGCTTATTATCAAGCCAAGTAAAAATCCGGCGTATTGCGCGCTTATTGTGCCGTGGAGGAAAGCGAATCCGAGCGAGAAGGCGGAGCCAGCAACGTTTGCTAGGGCGGACGCAAAGAAAGTCAAAGCTAAATACTGAGGCGCGACTATCGCGACTACTCTCGATACGGTGAATATTACGAAGAAAATAGCCGCAAACTCTAATATCGAGACTAAAGGGAATGGACTGGTCTGGGTTTTTACGGAACCATTTAGATTTTTTCTTCCTGCGTAGAATAGGATTGCCATCGCGGCCAATGAAACCGCTATCGCGGGCAGAGCATAATAAAGTATAGCACCGGATAAAGTTGTTAGATACAGAAATAGACATGCCTGTATTAATATCATCGGTGTGTTCGCAGAGAACATTATATTATAAAATAAAGTTTTCGTCCCAGTTTTTATTTTATTAGCAAGTTTTACAAGACTGAAAGCCACCGCTGTACCGGTGATAACGCTGCCAATAAAAGAGGAAAGTAGAAGCCCGTATCTTGAAACTCTTAAAAATATGTACTGGAGGAAGAAGACAGTACCTACCGTTGCTACTATAAGCCAAAATTCAAATGGATTAAAAAATGAGTAAGGCCCGATGTATGCGTCGGGTAATAGCGGAAGTATAACAAATGCTACAAGTAATATGTTTATAATAGCCAAGAGCTCGTTTCTTTTTATTTTTAGAATGACCTCTAGAAATTCTCTTTTATAAAAGCTTATAGCGGCCGTGAGAACGCTAAGTACTATCGCGTATTCATAGTAGCCCAACCCTACAAGCAGCCCGGATGTGAACACCATAAAGGTCGCTATAAAAGTTGTGGCCCCAGGATTTTTTATAAGATTACTTTTTGCTAAATAAATCGATGTCGCAATTATAGTTATAACTGCCGCGCCAGCGATTAGAAGCGCAGGAGAATTTCCACTTATTATGTATAAAAGTGCAAATATGTAGCCTAAAAGCGATACGAATATACAGGTTCTCAATCCGAGATATATCTTGGTGCCGCTCTGCATCCTATATTCATTTTCTAGTCCTACTATAGAACCAAGCGCCACTGCAAGTATCAAATAAATCAGCGAGGGTAAATCAACCACCATGTAAAAACCTAATTATTTATTCAATTTAACCTTTTAATTGACAAGATTAAGCTTAACTAACTTTTTGTCAGCTTTTTGTAAAGATTAAAAAACTTGTTGGCGGTGTCCTTCCAAGTAAGGTTTGTAAGTTCTTTGTATGCTTCAGCCGACATAGTTTCATTTATTCCTTTACAAGTGAGCAAACCGAGTATCATGTCGGCCATTTGGTCCGAGTCCCAAAAATCAACCTTGAACACGTTCTTTAAGACTTCTGCTACACCAGATTGTACAGAGACTATCGCAGGCGTTCCAGACGCAATCGCTTCGAGTGCCGTTATGCCAAAAGGTTCCGAAACAGAAGGCATGACAAAAACTCTAGCTATAGAATAGAAATAATCTATGTCTTCGTCTGATACTCTCCCCAAAAAGATAACTTTATCGCTTAGTCCAAGATCTATTGAGAGCTCTATTAGATTTTTTAGCTCCGGACCTTCACCCACTATGTAAAGAAGTGCATCTTTGTCGTTTTTAGTTACGGTCTTAAATGCCCGTATAAGATGGTCTATCCCTTTTTGTGGTGAGAGTCTTCCCGTGTAGAGGACGATTTTTGATCTTTCATTTGTTCTTGGCAAATTAAATTCTGTACGATCTATCGCATTGTATATAACGGATATCTTCTCGGGCTTAACGCCATAATTTTTTATTAATTCGCGTTTCAATCTTTCGCTAACTGCCACAATAGCATCTGCTGATTGGACAGCGCCTTTTTCTTGGCGTTCAATTGCTGGCCAAGGATGTCCTATCGTTCTGTCGCTTTCTGTACTGTGCATTGTTATCACAAGCGGCTTTCCCGTCATTTTTTTAACCTCTATTCCAGCTCGTGCAGTTATCCAGTCGTTCGCCTGTATGATATCAAACTTCTCAGTCTTTGCTATCCTTAAAACATTCTTTGTGTAAGATTCTATTTCGTGTTGAATGTCTTCGTATAGTTCGCTGAACCCGCTAGCTTTGAAATTTTTGTAAACGCTGATTATCTCGTTTAAAGGAGCAATCTTAAATTTTACTTTCTGTATATTCTGATAGTCAGAGAACGGAAGTATAAGACTTACGTCCATTATTTTTGATAATTCCTTGACTACTTCGTATGTGTGTCGCCCTAGACCTCCGACGGAGTGTGGTGGAAATTCCCACCCAAGAAAAAGAACTTTCATAATTGCTTCTCTACGCATTAATAATGTAATCCCCAGATTTAAACACTATTTATTTTAAACTGATTTAATACAAGAGACACAGTAATTAAATCTAGTGGTGGAGAAAATGAAAATTCAGGAAGCAGAGAGCCAAATACCTAAACAGGTATACGCTAAGATAAAAGATAAGATAGTAGAATTTCTTCCTCCGCAAGCGGAAGCGATAAAGAAGGGTCTATTCGAAGGAGAGAATATCCTGGTGTCAGCGCCGACTGCTTCTGGAAAGACTTTGATAGGCGAAATGGCTATACTTAACGCAGTTTCTTCGGGAAAACGAGCCATTTATGTAGCACCTATGAGAGCGTTAATCTCAGAAAAATTTGAGGACTTTACAAAAGAATACCCAGAAGTAAAATCCGCGCTTTCTATGGGAGATTACAGTGAAAGCGATACAACATTGGGATCTTACGATGTTTTATTTGTATCAACTGAAAAATTGGACAGTCTTTTACGACATTCAGGCAACTACATGATAAACGTAGGCTGTATAGTTTACGATGAGATACATCTATTAACCGACATAGAGAGGGGCCCAACTCTTGAATTTTTGATTGCTCTAAATAAAAAAATATTCGGTAGTGCACAAATAATAGGACTTAGTGCAACTATAAGTAACGCAGAAGATATAGCCGAGTGGCTAGGGTCAAAATTAGTTAAGAGCGACTTTAGACCCGTAAAACTAGTTAAAAAGGTTTATTTTGACGGAGAACTTTTAGGCGGGAAAAAAGAGACATTAAACAATGTTGATGATCCGCTGCTAAACATAATTATAGAACTA
>JASHWD010000052.1 GCA_030044235.1 Candidatus Parvarchaeota archaeon
GTCTACTCTAATCGATTTCTCGGCCATTTCCCTTACGTAATCGTAATTTTCGATGCTCATACCCTGCTTATCTCCGAAAGCGCTTTCTTAAGTGATTCTTCGAGTTCATGGCTTATTTCGCCCTTCTTTCGTAGTTTTTCTATTCTACTTTCATTAGAAACGGTGACCTCTCCGTGCTCTTTTTTGGCGGTTATATCGAACGTTGTTATTTTTGCGAATTTAGGGAATATTTCCGGTCTTAGGGTCAATATCCTGTCTTCGGATTCTCCTTTCTTGACTATAACGTAATCCTTATCAGCTTCGACTAAGTATGTCTTTTCCCCCCAGTCGTTTCTATTTGTAAGCCTTAGAGACTTTACGTCTTCATTTTCAATCACTACATCATCGAGTATTCCATCTACTCTATAAGACGTACCATTTAATCTTGTGAATGCAAGTCTGTACATTTTGTTCTTTATAGGACCGTATCGTAACAAAGTTTCGGCCACTTTCTTAGACATCTCAGAATCAGAGGCGCGGTCCATCAGGTTCTCAGCGAAATCCGTAAGGATAGTATAACCCGCAGATTTTAACATGTGGTGTCTTGGTATGGTAGGCATAACTTTTTTTCTGATAGCATCTAATTTTGCCTTGTCTTCCCTGCTGAATAACGTAAAGTATTTGTCAACGCCTTCATACAATGTTGCTGGATCGGTGGAAGAATTGAACTTTTCGGTTATTTCCTTTTCCTTTTGCATTAACGAATCAAGTTCTGTTTTTAGCACATCTTCTTCTTTGTTTTCTGAGCCTTGTACCCATAATATTCCCCAGTCTTTTAAGTCCATTCCTTTGGCTATTTCATATAATTTATCGCGGCCTTCATGTGAGCGTATGCCTTTACTCATCTTTGTGAATCCGTTCTTTATTATTATCACGTTCTCTCCGAATATTCTTAGCTGTGTAGAAAGCATTATTTTACCGTCATACGTGCCCTTAGACTGTACTAATATCTTGGACCCAGGTTTTACGTATCCCCAGAAGTTTTTCAAATCAAGTACTCCTTCTTCATCGTCTGGAAGAGCTATAACTATTGATTTTGATTTTTGATCCGTGTTCTTTATTACACCGCAATATATTTTACCTATATCCTCTTTATAAAATACGCTTTCTTTAAGGTGTTTCTTAAGAACTTCTACTACTTTGCTAGGGTCCGAGCCGTAAACATAGATTCCCTCCTTGGTATCAATGTCTTCTATCATTACTTCAGGAGCCGACTCGTCGGATAGGTTAAGCGCTTGCTTTATTGCGTCTGCAGCCTGAGTTATCTCGAATCCAGAATCAAGCAGAAGCTTTGTTATAGCGGTTGAATAAATCCCTCTAACTTTAACTTTCATTTGAAAACCTCCTTCTCAATGCCTTCTTTTCTAATTCATAGATTTTGTGTGCGCCGAGTTTTCCTATTTCCACTATCTTCTTAAGATCTTCTCTGCTAACTTTGCCGTCAAGTTGTAACAGTACAATTTCATTTTTGGATGGCAAAAACGCTATAGGTACATCCGTTGCACCGCCTTCATGGAAATCTTCTTCCTCTTTTGTAAGGTCTAAACATATACTGTCCCCTATTTTTCCCGCTGCGACAGCAGCAACTAGGTCCCTCATAGGAAGACCGGCATCTGCACATGCCATTGATGCGGCCGTGAGGCTTGCGCATCGGGTACCAGCATCCGCTTGGCTCACATAAACTCTTACGTCTATCATAGATCTTGGAAATTCTTCTAATAAGACCGCGCGATTCAGCGCATTTGTTATAACATCACTTATCTCCATATCTCTTCTATCGAATCCCGGCTTTGCTCTGTCAGGTACGGAGAATGGCATCATATCATACTTACAAACTATTAACCCGCGGTCAACTTTCTCAAGGTGTTTTGGTTTTACTTCTTGTGGGCCGTATACCGCGGCGATGGCTTCGGTATTTCCAATTCTAAACCTAGCACTTCCATTAGCGTTAGCTATTATACCTGTTTCAGCCTCCATAGGCCTCAATTCATCGAATGCTCTCTTATCAAACCTTTGCTCGTACATGTTCAAACATCTCCGTTACTTTTTCCATTAATTTAGGATTGTGATATTCGCTTTCGACGAGTTTTATGGCAGAAATGGCTAAGTCCATTTTATCTTTTTCCCCGTCTACCCAAACAATCCCATTTTGTCCTATTACTATCTCGCAATGAGTTTCATTTTTTATCAAGTTTATCATGGTGCCTTCCTTGCCTATGAGTCTAGGGAGTTTCATAGGGTCTACTTTTGTTATCATTTTTGACGGCAGTTTGGCGTATTTTGTGCCTCTCATCGAAATGTCTGCGGCGTGATTTGCGTATATTCTAAAGACCCGAGCATAAATCAAATCGCCCATTTGTATATATCTAGCTAAATCGTCTATGTCAGCCCTAAAGTTCACGTCTCTAGAATCAAGTCGGGTATAATAAGGAGCATTTATGTCTACGACCCAATATTTACTGCTAACTTCTACTACTTGGCCCACTACATCATCGCCTTCTCTCGGCTCGTATACTCCAGTAAAAGGAGTTACGCTAATTCCTCTATCGTTTATCTGCAACATGCCAAAATATTTCGAAAATAATTTACCATTTTCAACATAAGTTCCACTTCCGTCACTGCCTTGCTCAGAAAGCAATTCACCCGGCGTAACAATGTCGTAATTTTTTAACTGTGTCATATTTCTATATTCTCCTTATCATTATTGTGCCATGCGTCACACTTTTTAATTTACTTAAAAGCTCTCCTTCATTTCCAGCCTTTACCGAGAAAG
>JASHWD010000053.1 GCA_030044235.1 Candidatus Parvarchaeota archaeon
TTAAATTTTCTGCTTCTATCCATTCATTTTTCCCATTCCGATAGGTTAAAACGGGATGCTCGTTTGTAAGTGAAGTTTTTCCAAAGCAGGCAACACGTAATTCATAGATTTTTCCCCTATGGATATGTGTCATTACTTCGTTTATTTTATGGAAGTATCCATCACTTCCCAATACTTTATCGCCGACCTTAAATTCCTGTATAGTTTTCGCCGAAGGATTTCCGATTATAGTATTATTTGGTAACAAGCAACCCGGGCACCAATCATTTATTTCATCTGACGTAAGATTAGCTGAAGTAACAGGTGGGACCGCTGCAGGATTGGTACTTTTGTCGTTTACGTTAGTAAGCATTTAATATCACCCTCTTTTCGCCTTTCAATACTCGGGTTAGGCCGTCTCTGACCTCGTCATATCTCATAGGTCTTCCGTTGTACTTTAGTACCTGATTATCAATAACAATGCCGGTCTGCGAAGCTATATGTTGCTTAAGCTGCCCGCTTATGTTCTGTTCTATGCATACCACTTTCTTTGATTTCTTTAAGAGGTCCGCGATTTCTTTAGGCAGCGGATCTATTAGCTTTACTTGCAAAAGCGCCATGTTAGGATTTAGCGCTTCGATAACAGCATTACTTGTCCCACCCCAGCAGACGACTAAAAGGTCGACTTTTCCGGGATCTCCAATCAGTCTGAATTTCTCTTCTTTTGGTATCTGCGCAAGTATGAGTTCTGTCTTTTCCGTGCGCTTTTCCATCATCTTATTTCTGTTCGTAGTCTCCTCTGAGATGTGACCTCTTTCGTCGTGCTCATCTCCCGTGGTCCACATTATCGTGGTAGGGTCGCCGAGTACAGCTCTAGGCGAGACATTATCTGGAGTGAACGCATATCTTTTGTACCCGACACCGCCTTCTTTGAGGAGTTTTCCCCTGTCCAGTCTGTAATCTTCTTTTATTTTGTTTACAAGAGCTTTGTCCATGCTGACCGAGGCCTGCGAAAGACTTTTCTCTCCCAAGACTATAACAGGTAGCTGATATTTCTCAGCATAGTTAAAAGCTAGAGCAGTAACACTTATGGATTCTTCGACGCTCCCCGGCGCAACTACTATCTTTCCGTAATCCCCATGTCCCATGTGTACAGCAAAAAGTAAATCTGCCTGTTCAGTTCTAGTTGGCTGTCCGGTTGCCGGCGCCCCACGCTGGTGGTCTACTAATACCAAAGGAGTTTCAGTTATACCTGCCCAAGTTGTGGTTTCTGTCATCAGAGATAAACCTGGTCCGGAGGTAGAAAGAGAGGTTCTAACACCGGTCAAAGCTGCGCCAGTTGTCATAGCGACTACAGCCAACTCACTTTCTGGTTGTATTACACGTATCCCAAGTTCTGGGTGCGCTTCTATAAAGTTGCTCTCGTCACTCGCAGGCGTTATTGGATAATAGACTTGCATCTTGCAACCTGCTATCGCCTTTCCCAATGCACTTGCTGTAAAACCTTCCATGTATAGCAGGTCTTTTTTCGGCAATGATTGTAGTGTTATCGGCTTTGGTAATTTTTTATCATCTACGTATTTTATTGCTTTATCCGCAACAGTGACATTCATCTTTACTACATCTTCAGATTTCTTGCTGAAGAGTTCTCTTAAAGTTTCTTCGATTTGTTCGGTAGGCAACCCGCAAAGATGTGCAGAAGCTGCGACGCATATAACGTTCTTAGATATCATCAATTCGCTAGCCTTTGCGTTTACCTCCTTTGCACTGTCGTTTATTATCGAATCAAAATCCATTTGAAATATTTTTATGTCCTTTCTTGGTATCTTTGAAACATCGGTTTTTGAATCTACTATCAGCATCCCATTTGGTTTTACGTCGCGTACATGCCCTTCATGAATCGTTTCTCCAGAAGGGTTTTTTTCGCCAAAGACGGATTCGTTGTCAAAGAAGATAGCTAAGTCAACAAGCGAGCCAAGTGATCGGATGTTTTTATCAGAAACTCTTACGGTGAAAAAACTGTGCATCCCCTTTATGTTTGAGAAGTATTCACGGTATCCATATGTGTAATAACCATATTTCATCAGGATCCTAGAAAATAGACCCAGTGCAGAATCTATACCGCTACCTTGTTTACCGCCGGTCATCCAGCCGAAATCGACCATAATATTATAAATTTTCCTTTAACCACTTCCTGAGTTTATCCTTTGGTATCGCTCCGACAAAACTGGCTTTTACCTTTCCTTTTTCTATAATCAATGTAGTAGGTATACTAGATACTCCATAATGTGAAGCGAGGTCTTCGTTGTCGTCGACGTCTATTTTAACTAATTTTATTTTTCCTTCGTTCTCTTTTGCGACTTCTTCTATTATAGGTGAATACATTTTACAAGGTGGACACCAAGTGGCCCAGAAATCTACTAGGACCGGGACGGTCGATTTGAGAACCTCCGTTTCAAACTGCTTTTGGCCTTTTACATCCATTTTTCCTCCCGCTAAGTTTATTCTAGTTTTTGATACTAAAAGGATAAGCTAGGCATGGTATAATTTTGTAGCCCGTATTATTTAAATTTTTCAAATGAGAGATCTAATATTACTCCTTTATTTTTCTTTTAAGTAAAATTGGTACTTCGTCCGGGTTCTTAGCTACGTCTATCCCGGCAGATTTAAAGGCATTTATTTTGCTTTCTGCGGTTCCGGTATTGCCCGAAATAATCGCTCCGGCGTGTCCCATACGTTTACCGGGGGGTGCGTATATCCCTGCTATGAAACCAACGACCGGTTTTTTAATGTTTTCCTTTACAAATTCAGCGGCTTCTTCTTCAGCGCTTCCGCCAATTTCACCTACGAGTATTATTGCGTCAGTTTTATCGTCCGCTTCAAAAAGTTTTAGGGCATCTACAAAATTAGTTCCTGGTATCTTATCGCCGCCCATTCCTATGACTGCGCTTTCTCCTAGACCAGCTGTACTAACTGAGTTTACTATTTCGTAAGTTAAAGTTCCGCTTCTCGATATTATCCCTACTTTGCCTTTCTTCAGTACAGAGTTTGGTATTATTCCCAGCTTGCCTACGCCGGGGACAGCTATCCCCGGACAGTTTGGTCCTATTATCGTTGCGTTATTCATTCTCGCATACAATAATAAGTCTATCATATCGTGAGAAGGAACGTGTTCGGTTATTATAACAAGTAGCTTTATACCTGCGTCTATAGCTTCTAGGACAGCATCTCGTGTAAACGGTGCAGGTACAAATACCACCGAGGCATTTGCTCCTGTCAACTCTACTGCGGTTTTTACGTCATCATAGACTTTTATTCCAGATACGGTAGTGCCGCTTTTTCCTGGTGTAACCCCCGCAACTATTTTTGTACCTAACTCTAGCATCGCTTTTGTATGGAACTCTCCCTGATGTCCCGTTATCCCCTGAACAATTACCTTTGTATTTTTATCCAATAGAATCGACATATATCACACCGCCTTTGAGGCGAATACAACGGCTTTTACGGCTTCTTCCATTCCATTGAACGCTTTTATTCCATTATCTGCTAGTAACTTTTTGCCCTTTTCTGCATTGAAGCCGTTGAGTCTTACGAATATTTCGAATCTAGGTTTTATCGCCTTTACAGCCGAGATTATTCCGTTTGCGACCGTGTCAGCTTTCGTTACTCCGCCGAATACATTTATGAGCACGGTCTTTGGATTTGATTCTGCAACTAACTCTATTGCTTTTGTTACCTTTTCCGGGTCGTCTGTTCCTCCAAGATCTAAGAAATCTCCTGCCCTCCCGCCGAGAAGTGCAATTTGGTCTATTGTTGCCATTGTTAATCCTGCACCATTTGCTATAAGGCCGATGTTGCCGTCCAATCTCACAAAGGCTATCCCCTCTTTTTTCGCTTTTATTTCAAGAGGGTCGGTGCTTAAATCCGGAGTTATTTCTTTGTGTCTAAATAAAGAATCGTCGTCTATACTTATCTTTGAATCTAAAGCTATAAGTCCCTTCTCAGTAATCGCTAGCGGATTTATTTCTACTAACTCTGCGTCCTCGTTCTTATACAGGGACCACATGCCGTCTAGTAAACCGGAAAAATCTTTTATCAGCGTCTCTTTTAAGTTAAGGTCATTGAATATCTTACGCTTGACGTAGGTTGGTATTCCAATCAACTGGTTTAGATTAAAAATAAAGATTTTTTCCTTAGGAACATCTTCTATATCAACGCCGCCCTGTGGGGAGGCTACCAGCACCGGTGAGCGCCTGCTTCTGTCAAGGCTTATGCTTAA
>JASHWD010000054.1 GCA_030044235.1 Candidatus Parvarchaeota archaeon
TTAAAGGAACTTCCTAATACTAAAGGCAAGGTTGTTTTAAGGCTGCCGCCAGAGCCATCAGGTTATATGCACTTGGGCCATGCGTTTTCCTTCATGATAAATTATCTTTATAAAGAGAAATATAACGGAAAGCTATGGCTTAGATTTGAAGACACTAACCCTAAATTACTCGGCAGAATAAAAGAGTTTGTAGATTCTTTTGAAGACGGAATCGAGTGGCTGGGCATAAAGTGGGATGAAAAAAAGTTTATCAGTTCCGACATAGAAAAGATATATTCCTACGCAGAAACGCTGATAAAAGAATCAAAAGCTTATGTTTGTCTCTGCACTGCGGAGGACATAAAAGAAAGACGACTTGCTGGAGAAGCCTGTGCGCATAGGCAAAACTCGCAAATAGAAAACTTCAAGCTCTGGAACTCGGCTAAAGCAGGCGAAATCGAGGAAGGCGGGGCTGTTTTGAGACTTAAATTGGATATGAAAAGCAAGAATAGTTCGCTTAGAGACCCAAATATATTTAGGATAATAAAAAGCGAAAAAAGTCCATATTATCTCTGGCCATTGTATCATTTTGCAAGCGTAATAGAAGATCAACTATGCGGTGTTACTCATGTACTTAGAAGCAATGAATTCAACACGGATGAACAAGAAAAAATAAGAGCTGCTTTAGGATTAGATAATCCAACTGTACTGCAATATGGCAGATATAACTTTAAGGGGACAACTCTATCAAAAAGACTCGTAAGACAGCTCATAAAAGACGGATTTGTAAAAGACTGGAACGATATAAGATTACCGATGGTTTCGGCGATGAAGCGTCGTGGGATACAACCAGAAGCAATAAGAGACTTTGTGATAACCGTAGGATATTCCGGTTCTCAGCATGAATACTCTTGGGACCTACTGTTCACCTTGAATAGACGGATTATAGATGAAAAGGCCAAACGATTTTTCTTTGTCTCTCAACCAGCAAAACTTTATGTCAGCAATGGTGGAAGAAGAGAAGCTAAGCTGCAATTTCATCCGTCACATGACTCTGGTTTTAGACTTATAAAGACAAATGGAAATTTCTTCATTGATGGTAAGGATTTTGGCGACTTAAAGGTCGGAGACAAAGTAAGATTAAAAGAATTATACACCGTTCAAATAAACGAATTAAAAGAAGGACTTGCAAACGCCGAAATGATATCAGAGAAGATGCTAGGCGACGAAAAAATAATACAGTGGGTAACGGATGAAAACTTAAAAACAGAAGTGTCTGTTGTAGGTGAAATGCTGAACGAAGATGGTTCTTTCAATAAAGAAAGCCTAAAGATAGTAAATGGGCTTGCTGAAAGAGCGGTTGGGCTTCTTAATGAAGGAGATATTATACAATTCGAGAGATTCGGCTTTTGCCGATTCGATGATAAGGAGAAAAATTCTTTCATTTATATAAGCAGATAAGCAATAAGAAAACTCCACCTGGGCGGATTCGAACCCCCAACCTTCCCGTTACCAGCTGATTCGCCTTCATAGCACTAAAAATTAGCACTCGGTTAATGTCTACAGCGGGACGCTCCACCGTTGAGCTACAGGTGGTGGTATAAATCTTAGATGCATGACTTTTATATAAACATTATTAAATCTAAACCTAAATACAAAATCTTGGAGCGAATTGACGCGTTCTTAAGCTACGCTGTCCTTTACTACGCCGTCAATCTCAGATTTTATCCTTTCTCCTACCTTACCTAGGGTCTTACCGAGATTGCCTTCTAGTCTCTTGTAGTCCTCATCGCACATGTAGCCGTGATAGATTTCAAGTCTTGGACCAAATCTAAGGCCTACATCTACAGAAAAAGCTTTTGTATCCGCTTCACAAAGATCTTTGCTGCATACCGGACAAGTCTTAGTAGCGATTCTCTGCTTACACATGTCACATATTGTAACTGTAACTTTTGCCATAAAACACCTGCGACATAAATCCCCACTAAAGGGCTAAAACGCTATGCCAACGTCATTTTACTACATTACTAATGTGTTATTATTCCTATTTAACACTATCAGTTCAGGTGACTTTGTAATTTAATTTTTACTATAATTCTTATTTTTAGTTGTCTCTATTCTTTCTTTTTACTAAGCGTCGTTAGCAGCTGCCCTAAGGTTAATGACTCTAAATTTTGCGGAGCCACTACACGTAGTTCTACGCCCACACCGAACGGCCTATCGTGCCTGCAGACGGCATCGACGTAACGCCTGTAGACATAGCCGAAGGAGCCGAGGGAGCCGACATAGCCGCGAACCAAAGGCAGCACAAACGAACCGCTGGGCCTACAAAAGTATCCGGTATCTTTCGAAGCCCTATCGATATTTCTAGTGTATAAAGGTACTCCTGTTGCCAGATCCAGCTTTCCCCAACTCGATTCCTGCAGGAAGTCATCTAATACTACCACGTCTTTCGATGGGTCTGCTATTATTGTGACTTCTTTCGGTTCTTCTATTATCTTCCTTGGATTAATGAACAACCCTTTTCCTTCCTTCTGCCTTGCTTCTTCCGGTATACAGTAAGAAGGGAAGATCCATTTTCTACCTTTTTCGTCAATGCTACCGTCTACGACGTCTTCTCCTTTCCTGAATACTCCTCCATTTTCTGGTGCTACTGTTATTTCTCTTGCCCATGCTGGATAGTATCCTTTTTCTGCTAGGCTTCTCCAATCATCAGAATCAACTAATACCTGTTTATGCACCGTATTTCTTGGTAAGCCGCCATGGACTTCCGCTACCTTTCTTGCTTCTATGTAGCCAAGTTTTTCATTAAAAGACATTATTCTTGTTCTTGCTGTCTTTTCTCTATACTGGCTCATAAGCTGTTCCAGAGTCATATTTTCCAAACCGTTAGTTTCCATTAGTTTTTAAACCTCCTAGTCTAAGTTATACCTTCAAGTGGTTATTAAGACGGGTAAGACTATTTAAATATTGCTTTTGTTGGAGCGTTGTAGTTTCAATGAAATTTAACTATAGCACTCATTCAAGCATAATTCATTAAGGTATAATTCCGGTACTCTGCACTACTTCACTATTTGGATTGATTATCTGAAGGTCGCCTTCGCCAGACTGAACGCCTAAAGTGCTGTAAGTTCCGCCATAAAGACCAAGAAAAACTCTATTAGAAGTGTCTACTAAAGCAAAAGATGTTCCGCTGCATGTTATTGGTTTACAAGTTATGCTCTGGTTTGCTATGAAGCCTGTTTTTACTGCGTTAGGTAGATTTGTACATTGTTGCGCTAAAGCCGCTTGGCCTGTTTGGGGCCCGGTAGCTCCGTTTGAATTCTCAACTGCAGTTATATTTATCTGATAAGTCATCTGTTCAGTATTACCAGAAGTAGTTTCTATTTCCGTGCCTATCGAAGAAAAGCTTGATGTACATGGGTTACTTATATTAAAATAAGAAATACTGCCCGCCGTGGAAGCGTAAGGTCCTTTTGTGCAAGACCCAAAACTTATGTAAAAGTCTGAAGAAACGTTGGTGTATAAGACTATATCAAAAGTGTAGCTTGGCGAAGGCGGAGGATTAAATGTAATCGGTGCTGATAAAGTAAGAAAACTTGCAGAGGTACTAGCATTTACCTGTATGTCTGGCGTATCGAGAATATTCTGTTCGCTGAATTCGCTTAGGTATTTAAAAGTCTGTCCGGTTTGCTGGCTCTCTGCTGCATTTACTGTGAGACTATAAATCAGGCCGGTAGGCGCAGTCGACGCAAAATAATATTGTGTGCCTGTAGACAAAGAATTTGAACTGCCTGGTAGAGCATAGCAAAGAAGATATGAGTTTTCCAGCGTTTTGCCGCCGTATGGCGTACTGGAGTTGAAAATGCCCCCATCTGCTGACAATGCGCTGTTGCATGCCGAGTTGTCGTATATCTGGAAAATCAGTGCATTGGGCGCATCAAACTGTTGATTCGAAGAAAGTTGAGGCGATGAGCATGCGCTTTGTGCCATCTGAGCGAAGTTATCATAATAATACGTTGAGCCTTTTGGCTGGAAAAAATTGAGGAGACTTAAAATTATGAATATAAGTATTATTGCTATAAGCAATATCATTAAAATGCCTTCCCAAACGATGTCCATATCAAGCTATATCAAACTGGCATATTAAGACGTTTCCACCGGCGTATGTGCACGTTTGAAGGTCTAGTGTACCGGGATTACCGTGTAGGAATGCAATCGGCTGATAATTTGCATACGCAGACATATAAATCGGTTCGTTGTTCTTTTCGCCCAAAGTTACGCAGTTAAGAGCCGTTATGTACTGCGCTGGAGCGTCGGCACCGACAGTAGTAGTTGCATTAAAGAATGAATTACAAGAACCTGACAAAGTCGCTTCTGGACTAAATGTGTTTCTAAAATAACTCAATGTGCCCTCAGAACCGGTTGTGCCCGATGTATTTGTGCTGTCTGCTGAGTTTAAATCACCGGCAGCAGGAAACCAATTCGGAAACGATGCATTGTCGGCTTGTGATGGTAAACTCAACCAACCAGAATAAGAGTTTGAACTTATACCTTGAGAATTGTAACTTCCTATGCAGATGAAATAAGTCCCATTTAAAGAAGACGGGTCCGTTGGGGTCAATAAAACGCCGACTCTAGCGAGTTGATCCAGGAAGTCAATGCAGCTAGTACTGCCATAGAACTGCGCCAAGAATTGATTACTTTGAAGCACTGGGGAAAGCCCCCCAACAATAACAGATTCTCCCGTAGTCAAAGCTGCTAAAGTCTCGCTTACGTAAGCTTCGGGCGATTGTACCGCCGCCTTTACGCTAGAGCTGCCGGCAAGTATGACTATAAGTATAACAAAAAGGACAGGTATCAGAATAATTATAGCAACTATAAACGAAGTAAATGAACTTAGACCACGTTTATTGTCCATTCGATTAATTGGATTTTGTCTTATTTATTGGTTTTGAAGCCCATTTGAATTTTCTTTGGTCTTTCTTCTCTATAGAGAATTTCATGCATCTTCTGCTGCAAAAATTGAAAACCGATCCATCCATTTTTACATAGGTTGTGCCAGTTCCTTTCCTTATCTCGCTTCCGCAAAAACTGCATTTCATAGGTTTATCTTATCGGAAGCGCCTCCATTTCGGTTTCTTTTAGCATCAAAACGTCTCCTACAACGACTGGCCCCCTTACGTTTCTTCTGATTATTTTGTCTTTATCCATGCCGGTCAAAATTTTACATTTTACCTGAGTGACTTCTCCAGCTACGCCATGACGACCGACGATTTCAACTACCTCAGAAGGGTATCCCTCAAAAGTAAAGTCTTGCGCCTGTTTCTGTGCAGGTTTAGTCTGAACAGGTTTATTTTGGGTATTCTCCTTGCTAGGATTTGCTTTCATAGCGTCTTAAGCTTGCCTAAAAGTTCTTCTAAAGCGTGTGTTTCTTCTCCCGCGTTCAATATAGCTACTGCAGAAGTCGGAACTACTACACCCACGGCTTTGCCTAATTCAATTCTGCTTCTAACCGCTACGCATGGTACTCCTCTGTCTTTTGATAAGAGGGGCAGGTGCATTACTATCTCCTTTGGAGAAACGTCCGATGCATATACGACTAATTTAGCCTGTGATCTTTCAAGCGCTTTAGTGACTTCATTAACGCCTTTCTTTATAGAACCGGATTTGGCTCTGACTTTTTCCAAAACCGAATAGACTTGGCTATCTACATCTTTTTTTCCAGCTTCATCTGCCATAATCTGCTACCTCCTTAATTTTCTTAATTTACTAATATGAATCTTACCCTTAATAAAGCTTTATATAAAGATTCCGCATTATTTAACGAATGGTGTACGGAAACGTCGTAAGATTCTGTTTAGACGGAGAGGAGTATATGCAAAAATACGGCACTGCGCCTAAGCCGTGGTTCAAAACCGATTTTCTTGGCGGACCGTCGCAAAGTCCGATCGTTATGCCCGCGAATCCTCCTTATGGAGGCAGGAGACTAAAATTTAGGCGCTGCGATGGCAACGTGTATTCAGTAAATTTTTATGATTCATTAGCAAACGCAGATGCCTATGGCAAAGGGGAGTGTAATAATAACCCTAATAAGATGAACTATCAAGTGATGTTTATGTCTGTACCGCAAGAATGCTTAGATAGTGCGGTGCCTCTTGAAAAATTCGATGAAACGCTTGGCAAAGGACAACTAATATGCGAGGGAACAAGAGACATGAAGCACGCTGTAAAATTCAAGGCTGCAAGGACCTTAGAATTTGTACTAAGTGCGATAGGTTTACTAGACTGATAACCGCACTGTTCTACTAAAAAGATTTAAATACTTGTAGTCTACCTTATTAAAAATACATATGCAAAAAGCAAGAATAAAATTGACTTCGACGGACGCTGTGAAGCTCAAGAAAGTGTGCGATGATATATTAGATATATCAAAGAAATTGGGCACTACTGTGTCTGGACCCATCCCCATACCTACTAAGAAGATAAAGGTGACCACGAGACGAGCGCCGGCTGGCTCTGGCAGAGAAACATACGAAACGTGGGAAATGCGATTACACAAGCGAATAATCGATATGCAGGCAGACCCGAAGGCCTTACATCTTATAATGAAGACAAGCGTCCCTAAAGAAGTAAATATAGAGATGGAACTTATAGGCAATTAAGACGAATATCCCTTTTCTAAGCAATTGAACGATATTTATTAAACTCTAGAAAACACTAATCCTTATGGATAGCGTAAGAGAAAACGGACAAAAACTATTAGTGGTAGTTACTGTTCTTATCATAATACTTATTGTATTAGTTGTCTTGATATCAAATCAGAACAAAGTTAGCTACGTTGCTGCTCTGGGTGATATATTGACTGCGATAGAAACATTTAATTTTAGTTCAAGCTTTGGCGTAATACTGTTATTTCTTTCTCTTTTTATCGGGGTATTCGCAGTTTATTTTCTCGAGTTTTTAATCTCGGTATTAAGAAACGAATTTGGAGGTGTAATATATATGGCTCAAACGTTGAGACTTAAGAACCATTACATAATTTGCGGTGGTGGTAGGATAGGTGAAAGGATAGCTTTCCTGCTTAGAGAGCAGCATAAACCTATAATAATTTTAGAGAACGAAGAAACAAGAGCTGTCGAGCTTAAGAAGCTGGGCTTTAAGGTATTGCGAGAAAGCGCGCTTGATGAAAAATCTTTCAAGTTGGCTAATGCCGAGAGGGCAGTTGCTATATTCGCTTGCCTTGGACAGGACGTGGATAACTTCTTGGTTGTGCTAAATGCGAGAGAAGCAAATAAAAACGCAAAAATTTTCACAAGGTGTAATTCGATAAAAAACATAAAGAAATTTGTACAGCTTGGCGCAAATGAAGTGGTGCTGCCGGAGATTGTTGGCGCTGATAGGATGGTATATCTATCACAAAGAGAAAGAAAGAAATGAAAGATCTTTTTTATAAGTTCTCCTTGTTAGTAGAGCAGTATTATATAGAGTTATTTACTTTTGAAGCGCTCCTTATAATACTAGCTATACCTTCAATAAGACTTTTAGAAAGACTAATAATCGCTGTAGTAGTGGCTGCGATAGTTTCTGAAGGTATAAAAGTATTCGTTAGAGAAAGCCGGCCTGCGCCGGGCATGAACAGAAAATTCTATAAACGAGGCTTCAAATTACAGCTTAGAAGCTTTCCATCAACTCATTCTACTATAGCCATGACATTTGCTGGTTTACTTATACACTCAATTATTTTTATACCGGTTTTAATTTTTGGCATTATAGTCGCTTACAGCCGAGTCTACATAAAAGATCATTACTGGCACGATATAATAGCGGGCGGCGCAATTGGTTTCATTATAGGTTATTTAGCGATTACATTCATCTGATGCACTACTTAAAAATACAAAATAATTAAAAAATAGGCGCTGAAATATTTTTTAATAATGCTTTAATAGAGTCGGAGACCTATTCTATATTAATCAGAATATGAAATCAGATTTAGATGATTTAGTTTCCTCATTTGTAAATAGAAAACTTAACGACCAGCTTAAAGCAATAATCGCTACGAATAAATCTTCTGTCCTAATAGACTTCGCCGATATCGATAATTTTTCGCCTGAACTCGGGGATCACATAATAAAATCGCCAATTGAAGCTTTAGACGACATAAAACATTTCATAAACGAGCTTGGTCCTGTATACAAAGAACTAAATCTAGAAGTAAGAATACGAAATCTTCCTTCTACATCACAACTTCAAATAAGAGAAATAAGAAGTAAACACATAGGAAAAATATTGCAGATTACCGGCCTTATAAAAGTCGCTGTGAGCGTCAGGCCTATGGTTACCGCAATAGAGTTTGAATGTCAAAGCTGCGGCCACGTAATTAAAGTTGACCAAAAGGAAAAAACTATAAAGATGCCGTCTATCTGTACAAACTGCGGCAAAAAAGGTAGATTTAATGTCTTCAAAAAAGAATTGATAGACTCGCAAAAGATAATACTTGAAGAGGCTCCAGAAGACCTAGAGGGCGGGGCGCAGCCAGAACACGTAGACGTTATGCTAAAAGGCGATCTTGTTGACCCTAAATTTGAAAAGAATATTATACCGGGGAATAAGGTAGTCGTAACTGGTATAGTAAATGAAGCGCCGGTTATATTTCCTAGCGGGAAAAAATCAAGAACCTCTGAGATATTTATAGAAGCTTCTTACCTAGAAGCGGTTGAACAGGGTTTTGAAGAAATAGTAATAACGAAAGAAGAAGAAGCAACAATAAAAGAGATGGCACAAGACAAGACAATATACAATAAATTTAGGGAGTCTATAACACCAAATGTATTCGGTCATGATGCAATCAAAGATGCGGTCGTATTGCAACTATTCGGTGGCGTTAGAAAGGTCGGCGCTGACGGCAACAGCGTAATTCGTGGAGATATTCATTTATTATTATGCGGAGACCCAGGAACCGCTAAGAGCGCTACATTAAAATATGTAAGCGGAATTGCGCCTAAGGCTAGATACGTTACCGGCATGGGTTCAAGCGCAGCCGGTCTTACTGCTACGATAATAAAAGATGAAGCAACTAGAAGCTACATACTAGAAGCAGGCGCGCTTCCGCTAACTAACAAAGGTATACTCGCAATAGATGAGATGGACAAGATGAACAAAGATGATAGGGTCGCGATGCACGAAGCACTTGAGCAGCAGACGATTAGCATTTCGAAAGCGAATATCCATGCAACTCTTTCAGCGCAGACTAGCGTACTTGCCGCAGCAAATCCAAAACTTGGTAGGTTCAACCCTTTCGATGTAATCTCTGCCCAAATAGAACTTCCTCCAACTTTGATAAATCGTTTTGATTTAATCTTCATAATGAAAGATAAGCCCAATAAAGATACAGATAAGTTGATTGCTAGCAGGATATTAGAAGCGAACAAAGACATAAACAAGAACAAACCAGCGATACCTACTCCTTTGCTTAAGAAGTACATTGCTTACGCAAAACAAAATTGTAAGCCAAAGCTTTCAAACGATGCAATGAACGCGATCCAGGAATTCTACCTAAAATTAAGAAGCCAATACTCTAACGAAGGCGAAGAGGTTAAGCCCGTGCCTATCTCCGCAAGGCAATTAGAAGCTATAGTTAGGCTTTCGGAGGCAAGTGCAAAGGTAAGACTCTCAGAATACGCAACCATAGAAGATGCAAGACGGGCTATAGACCTTATGATGGCTTATTTAAGCGAAGTAGGGATAGACAAAAACACCGGCGAACTTGACATCGATCGCGTAATAACCGGTATCTCCTCCTCTCAAAGAAGTACGGTGTTGACGATAAAATCGATAATACGCTCCGAAACAGAACAGCTTCCAAAAGGAGCTACTCTTTCTATAGAAAAAATCTATGAAGACGCCGCAAAAAGCGGGATGGAAAGAGACAACGTGGATCAAGCGTTATCAGTATTAAAAAGAGAGGGCGAGATATTTGAACCTAAATCAGGTTTCATAAAACTGATAGGATAATATGAATTACACCTTTTTCATGCTGCCTTTATCTATAATGGGAAGCGCAGACCGCGGTTCGGATGAATCTGGTAACTTTGTAACGCTTAAAGGAACAAAAATATATCGTTTACATCTTATAGGCACAATCGCAGCATTAGAATTAAATGAGGAAAGCGGAAGCGGCTATATAATACTCGATGACACCTTTTCTACAATGCTAGTACATTTCCAGAAGCCGCTTTTCAATCTGTTTAAAGAAATACAAAAAGGAAGCTTAGTAGAAGTTTTGGGTACGATAGATGTATATAACGAAAGCACCACTCTTGAACTAAACAATATAAAAAAGGTTGATATGGTTAGATACACTTACAATAAAATTGAAAGCATTAAAAATCTAAAGGAGCTATCAAAATAATGGAATACGAAGACTTATTAAAAAATGTATTAAAAGAAAAAAAGGCAAGCAGTGGCGAGAGGTTTGTACCACCGGAAGTCGAAGTAAATCAATCCGGACAAAAAACGGTGATAAATGCTGAGAAGTTTGCAAACTATATCAAAAGACCTATTAAACACATTGCTAGGTATCTAATGCATGAACTTACTGCGCCTGGTCAGATAGATGAAAAAAACAATATCATAATCGGTGGAAGGTTTTCTAGAAGGGTAGTACAGGAAAAACTGAACGCCTACATAAAAGAATATGTAATATGCAAACAGTGTTCTTCCCCAGATACTCAAATGAATAAAATAGAAGAAAACTTTGTTGTAAAATGCCTTGCGTGCGGCGCTGAATACCCCGTTGGAAAAATAAAGTAATATGCCAAAATTTGTAATGAAGGTGCACGAGAATTATATTGGACGAAAGGTTGTTGCGGTGAGCGACGCGGATATAGTTGGCCAGCGTATCGAAGATACGGATAAAGGGATAGAGCTAACTGTATCAAAAGACTTTTATGGCGACCACGAATTCGAAATAAAAGACGTTATGGAATTCATACTGCATTCAGAGAATGTAAACGTTGTTGGAAATCGTATAGTTGAAACCCTTGTTGAAAACAAGCTTATAGACGCTAAGAATGTTATAATGATTGCTGGAATAAAACACGCACAGATATATTCAATTTAACTTACATCGGCAAGTTTCCATTTGCCTCTGCTGCATTTGCGAGAGACAAAAATCTTTGTTTAAAGCTTTAATAAAGCTGGAAGTGATAAGTAATTTTATGACAGAAGCCCCCACTTTTAGATACCCTAAAAAAGATGAATTACTTGGGTATGTTACTCAATTACTCGGCTTCGGAAGAATGTATGTTAAATGCTCTGACAGCAAGATAAGACTTTGTCAAATAAAGGGAAGCCTAAGCAGGTATCTATGGGTCGGAGAAGGCGACTTAGTGATAGTAAAGCCATGGACCATAGAACACGAAAAGAAGGCTGATGTTCTCTACAAATACGATAAGAACTCTTGGGGAGACTTAAAGGCTAAAGGTTATCTTAAAGACAATTTAATACAAGAATAAGTCAAGTAAACGCAAAGAATTTACAAACGTCATTCTTAGCTTTTACTTACCGATACATTACCGGAATTAGCCAGCAAACTATCCCAGTAATCCGGCCCGAATGTATAAATTATCGTGCTAGATGAACTAAAACTCAATCTTATATCTACTCTTGACAACGTATTAAAAGAAGGACAATAATAAGCACTAGAATAAAATTCTGTTGTTCCTCTTGCTGATAATAGCGAATTGCCTCTAACAGGAACCAATAAGATACTTTGATTTGCTGTTACCAAAAAGGCCCCAGAAACTAAGACGTTCTGATTTAAATTATTTGTTATGCTTACGAAAGTGCCGCTTACATTACAGAAGGCGCTCGATACAGAAAAAGTTTGTATCGTGCTATTATTTACGTTAAGTACTCCAGAAACGTATAGCGTTCCTAAAATTGCAATCATCGCGATAAAGATAAATATCAAAACTAAAAATAGAACGGACGACGCATGACTAAGCCTATAATCAGCAAAGCCTTTTCTTTTCATGATATCGTATGTTTTTTTGCTAATTAAAATCTTTTTTAGACTTTCTTTTCTATCTCTTTCACTTCGTCCTCTAAGCTTTCAAAAGCCTGTTCTAAAATTTCTTTAGTATCCATCTGACCCCAATTCTCAATTTCAAAAACTATCTTGTCGTGGTCTGACTCAATTTTTATATTATCCGGACCTGCAAAGTCTTCGCAAGCTTTACAAAGTATACAGTCTTGAAGTTTTCCCTTTTTAACCGCTAGCTTATCACCTTGTCCTTCAAGTATATCTACCGGGCAGAGCGAAGCTATTTTAGCTGCGCCTTTTACGTCTCCTTTCTTTATAGTTATAGAAGGATAAAAGTGATAAAATGCATGGGCTGGCGAGAACTTTATGTGTTCTTGTCCATTTCCAAAGGTCGCTTTTGCCTCTAAGTCTATAGTTTCTCCTTCTTTTAGATTTATTATTAGAGTATCTGGATAAACCGGTGAGATATCTTTATCTTCACACATTAAATCAGAAGCGTGTACAGCTTTTGGTCCAGTTTCTTTTAATTTGAAAGTAATCTCTTTCTTGCTCTTTGAAAGTGCAGCGATAGTTTTTAGCGGTACAAGTCCTAATCTAGAAGCCAGTATCTCATCGTACATGCTACTTGTGTTCTTGTATATATTTAGGTCCTCTATCGCCATTGTTTGGACGCTGTTTATTATTGCGCGTCTTAATGCGTTTACTAAAGAAACCTTGAAATCGCTCAAAAGCAAAGTAGATGTTTTTCCTTCTGATTTTATAATAGATGCTTCCATTTTACATTCTCCTTCCTTTCCTACCTCCCTTTCTTTTACATCCGTCGTGCGGTACCGGTGTAACGTTTTCTATGCTTAAAATCTTTATGCCTGCTCTTTCCAATGCTTTTACCGAAGGTCTTGCACCAGGGCCCGTAGTCTTGGATTTTATACCGCCCGCAGCACGTATCTTAACATGAACTCCGGTAACTCCTTTGGCTATGATATCTTCTGCTATCTTCTTTGCGGCGTCCATGGCAGCACGAGGCGATGATCCTAAGCGATCTGCTTTTACTTGTGCGCCGCCACTTTTTATCGCAAATGTATATCCATTACTTATATCGGTTACATGTATTATTGTATTATTCATGGTAGCGTAAATATGCGCGATTCCTGTTCGTCCTCTTTCCATTTTATTCGCTACCCTTCATCGCCCTTATAGGATGATTTGGTGAAGACAATGGCGATTTCTGTACGAAATTTATTTTATCGTCTTCATCCCTTTTTACCATATAACTTGGAGTGTCAATTACCTTTCCATCGACTTCTATATGCCTATGGGTTATTATCTGTCTTGCTTCCCTTATAGTTCTTGCCATGGACTTCTTAAGGACAAGAGTTTGAAGTCTTCTATCCATAAAGTCTTCCAACTTAAGGTCTAAAACATCATCGACAGAGGCATCTTCTTTTACTAATCCCAATGAATGAAGTTTTCTTATGAATTCTTTTTCTTCTTGCTGACCCAGATTAAGCGCCTTGAGGCCCACTAAGTCCCTGGCCCTCTTTCTCGCTTTTCTAAGAACAGACTCTACTTTCCAAAGTTCTTTTTTATTCTTAAAGCCGTATTTCTGTCTAAGGACCTGATCTCGCTCTATTCTCGTCTTGTCCCATATTCTTAGCGGAGGTTTATACTTCTTTGATTGCCTCTTACTAGATCCCATAATTATTTCTTATTCTCCGGCGCTGCGGCAGCCTGTTGAGCCGCTGCGGTCTTCTTTGTAACACCAAGAGTATTTCCGATACGACCTTTAAAGTTAGCACCTCTTGATTTGACTCTTTGTCCTCTTAACTTGTAATTGAAAGAATGCCTGTATCCTTTGTAAGATCTTGTTCCCTTTATTGTCTGTATATGGAGGGTAGTCTTCGACTTTAAATCATTTCCTATTAGATGTATATTTGCACCGGTATTTTCATCTCTTCTCCAATTATACATCCATGCCGGTATCCCGCTTTCATGTGGTTTTTTCATTACTGTTTTTAATTTATCCATGGTTTGTTCATCGATATCCTGGAGCTTTTTCGCTCCGTCCACTCCCAAGACTTTTACTATAGCATTTGCATAAGAAAAGCTTATACCGCCTATCAGTCTCAAAGCGTCACTTAGTTTCTTGTTGCCGTCTATATCGGTATCTGCAATCCTAATTATTCTTCTCTCGCCCATTTGAGCCGCCGCAACTGGTTTAACCGGGGCTTTTGGGTTCTTTATTGTTATTTTGTTAGCTTGCATATCAGATTAAAATAATGATGCCATAAGAGTATTTAAATCTTAAAGCCTGGATTGAATTATAAAAAAGTGATAGCATCAACTTACTTTCTCCCTTTTACGGAATACTGATAAGACGCACTGGCGATTATCTTCCGTGTTCGAAATGGGAACGGGATTTGCCACCAGCCTATGGACGCTATCTTTATTACAATAGCCAACATCCTTTAAAAGCTTTTTATTTGTCACAGTAGTTGCATGAGTTGCAATAATTTATTTATTTTCAGGAGCGAACGACGGCCTCTCACTGTCACAATTGTTCAAGCTATGCTTCTTCTTATATTAAATCATTATGCTTTTCCGGCGTAGGCTAGCAGCTCATCGACCGACCATTGGTCATCTGCATTTTTGCCGTACTTCGCAGCAAGCACTTTGCCATTGCTGGCAATCAGAAAGTCTGCCGGAAAACCTAGCATTCCACCAGTTGGATTGATATTACCAAAGCTGCGATGGCGAATAACCCAACGCCATGCATTCAACGTGAACGCCGGCAGTTTTGCTAAGACGCGCAGATTAAATACAGACCAAACTGAGGAGTCAACTCCGAATTCAGAGTAGAGGCGCTTGGTTGGATCTGCAACCATATCGAATGGTATTTCTGATTCGTACTTATGAATCTCCTCGAAAGTTGAATGGAAAACTACGACCTCGTGAATTCCGGACTTTAGGATCTCATCTTTTCTTTTAACGAACGATCTGAGGTGTAGATCGCATATATTGCATCCTGCAAAACGTCGCAATTGGAGATGAACAAGGTGTTTGGGATCCGGAATAATAATCTGTCCGAAAGTGCTAATGAGTTTTTGCTTGGGAATAGCGTCTCCTTTAGCAATCAAGTTCTTTCTATTCATTTTAATCATAAACTATATTTTCTTCGTCCTAAAGATTATAATTTATTCCTTTGCCAAAAATAATAAGTAAATATATATTGTCAAGATTAATAAAGCCGATGTACTAAGCTCATAAGCTGTCTAACTCTAGCCTCATCTACCTCGTTATCTGTTATACCATCCTTCTTGAGGCTTGTTCCGACTATTGCTCCGTCGGCGTATGGCAATAGCTTTCCGACATTCTCTGCCGACAAGCCGCTACCGATAAACACCGGAACATCGCCACAAACTTTTCTTACTCTAAGTAATTTACTCTTAGGCGTTTTCATGCCAGTTAACTTACCAGTAACGATAAGCCCGTCAGATCCGTTCTTTATGGCTTGCAATGCCGATGTCTCCAATTTCTTGTTTACTGGTAGAGTCCTGTAGTGTTTTGATTGTATATTTGTGAGCAAAGCTATGTCTTCTAGGCCAAGTTTTTCTCTGTATTCTATTATGTCAGTGGGATGGACTTTAAGCCTGCGTCCCGAATGCATTCCTACAAGGTCGTCAACAAACGTGTCTACCTGCACAAATTTAGCTTCACTTACCCCGACTATATCTAATGCTGCTTCGTATCCTAGTGGTAAAATGTTTACGCCGTATGGTAAATCGCATATTTTTGATGCTTCTCTTATAAGTATTGGGATGTAAGTCCTGACGTTTTCTATCGGTACTCTTCCTTCACTTAATGACCCCCAATTCTCATAAAGAAGCGCGTTTACGCCGCCGTCAGCTAGATGCTCAACATCCTTAAGAACATCCTCAAGAAGATTGTCCCTGCTCTTATATGGATTTAGGTGCACCATGCCTATAATTGGTTTAGACGAGCCGAAGTTTATTCTATTCATATTTGTTTTTATTTCTGATTGTCTTTATTCACAGTTTTTATGGCTTCAAGCTTAACACTATAGAAGGCTGGGCCTCTTTGCCCATCTAACATGAAGTTGCGGTCCTTTTCTAAGCCCAATAATTCTGCATATGCTGGGAAATCCGAGCCGGAATATCTGTTAGCTGCAGGGTCTGCGCCTAGTACCGTCGCACAATAAACTTTTTTGGGGCTGAATTCGCCGATTCTTTTAAGGACTTTACACATTGAAACGCCACGGTCTATATCGTCGTCCACAACTATTACCGATTTTCCTTCTATGATACTGCGGACTTCTTCATCCGAAACGTACGATGGTAGCAGTGGCGCATCGTCACTAGATCTGAAACGAGAATATCGTATCGGCAGCAAAGTCGTGCCGGGCCTTGCAATCTTTAAGACTAGTGCCGCTTCAAGGCCGCCAGAAGCTATGTAGACTATAGTGTCTATCTCGCGATCTTTGAACAGTTCGGTGAACATCCCATAAAATCTCTTTATATAATCGATTTTTCTGGACTCTAGGTGTTGATCCAGATACCTATCGTGCGGGGTCTGATATGTCTTTGACTTCAAAATCTCCACGGACATCTCGCGCACTTCCTTCTTTATGCGGTTTAAACTTAGTTTTCTGCTGCACATTTCAGATTCTATTAGTGCGCCGTTTATCTGAAGTAGTCTTTCCAGAGTCTGTCTTTGTAAGGGATAAGCAGAATGGGACGGGACAAAATGCTCTTGTGGATCTGTTATGCTATCGAAATAAAGCTGTGTCGCATCCAAAAGTTCCCCCGCGACTTTGAAAGCGTATTTTTCTTTGTATACTTCTTTGAGTATTACGTCAAGCGTTCTATTTACTGTATTGCCATTTCTATCAGTTACGACGTCCGAAGTGCAATATGAGTCTTTTACCACTAATAAATGTTGATTATAACCAGTATAAATACATTTAATGTGGGTTTTGTCGCAGGCGCGCCTCATATTTCAGCCAGTTTTGCGGGGGCCAAAGGATTTTTAGAAACTGTTAAACTATTTGTGTAGATTTTAGGTCGATTAAACTTTACTCTGCTAATTCAAATGAAACGACAAATAACGATAGACATAACTTTATAACTGAAATAAATCAGAATATAACTATGTGTAGCCAATGTGAAGGACATACTGCATGCGGCTGTGGTAGCTGCGAGCCTGGAGAGTACTGCGATAGGTGCCACCACCAAGTACGTTCTACTAACTTTTTTCATTAATTGATAGGTTATAGTCCCCAAGTCTTATTTAATGCCTATCCGCCTACTGAAAAGTTTTCACCTGAAAAGCCCTCACAATAAAGATTTTTCGCTAGATTTGATTTCCTTTGAAAGAATATCGAGTCCCTTTGTCATTAACTCGTCTGTAATTGTCAAAGGCGGCATTATTCTTATTATGTTTCCATACGCTCCAGCACGCCACACAATAAGTCCTTTTTTGAAGCATTCGAGTTGAATCTTGTCGCAGATTTCTTTCCATGGGGCCTTTGTTTTTCTGTCTTTTACGAATTCTACTCCTATAAAAAGTCCCCTGCCACGTACGTCGCCTATGCATTTATTTTCGCCCATTAAATCTTTCAGGTACTTCAAAGCTTTTCCGCCGATCGTGTTTACGTGTTTTAGTAAATCATTTTCTTTAGCAAAATCTATAGCAGCAGATCCTGCTGCCATTGCAACTACATCTCCTCTAAAAGTACCTAAATGGGCGCCAGACGACCAGGTATCCAAATCGCTTCTGTACATTATTCCGCTTAGCGGAAGACCTATCCCCCCAATTGATTTAGCCATAGTTATGATGTCTGGATTAACGCCGGAATATTCAGAAGCAAACCATTTCCCTGCCCTTCCAAATGCTGCCTGTACTTCGTCTACTATCAACATTATACCATTCTTTTTGCATATTCGCTCTACTTCTGGTAAAAAATTATCGGGAGGTACGATTATTCCGCCTTCACCCTGTATAGGCTCGGCTATTATAGCTGCTGGTGGCAACACACCAGAATCCGGATTTTGCACCATGTCTTCAAGATAATTTATACACATCTCAACGCATTTCTTAGGATCGTCCGTTTTGAAGGGATTCCTGTAAGCGTTTGGATAGGGAGCGAAATGAACCTCTGGACCCAAAGGAGAATAATTCTGTCGGTATTTCTTTTCAGCCGTAGCCGCTAAAGCCATTGTAGTCTGACCATGATAAGACCCCTCAAAAGCGATAACTGAAAGTCTCTTCGTATTGAATTTAGCTAATTTTATTGCAGATTCCACTGCATCTGATCCGGTCGGACCACCGAATACCACTTTGGCATTATTTTTCATATCGCCAGGCGCAAGCTCGACAAGTTTTCTTACAAGTTCAGTCCTTGCGACTGTAGGAAAATCTAGACTGTGCGAAAGCTTCTTTAGTTGTTCAAGTGCCTT
>JASHWD010000055.1 GCA_030044235.1 Candidatus Parvarchaeota archaeon
AATGTGGGCGGATGAAGTACACTTGTTCTACTCTAAGAGTTCGCGCGGAAGCATTATGGACTTTGGGTTCTCTTTCTCACAAAGAAAACCAATATACGTCGTCAATAAAGAACAGATTGAAGCGACTTCTGGCAAAAGCTATGAGAATATACTATTAAACCTAGACAAGCTTTACGAGCCAAATATAAAATATAGAAAGAATAACGGCAGTTGGAAGAAACTTGATGTTATTAGGAGCAAGCTTAATAAGACTTATGGCTGAAATAGACATTCGACATTCTGCATTCACAAAGCATTTATATTTAAAAATTATAAATAATTTATTCTCATGGAATTCAAACAAGTCGGAATAAACGAACTAAGAAAAGGCGATTCTATTCTCGTCGATGAGCAATTTATCTGCAAGATAACCGAAATAAGCTTGAGTGCGCCGGGAAAACACGGCCATGCAAAGGCCAGGATAGAGGCAGTTGGTCTTTTAGATGATAAGAAGAGGGTCTTCATAATGTCAGCTGAGGACAGGGCTAAAATACCGATAATAGAGAAGAGGACCGGACAGGTGATAAGCGTCACCGGGGACAAGGCTCAGATCATGGACATGGAGACTTATGATGTTTTTGAGACAACTGTACCGGAAGAGTTGAAAGAAAAGCTCACAGACGGCGTTCAGGTCACCTATTCTGACTTAATGGGCCAGAAAGTGATAAAAGGAATAAAGTAGGGCTAAAAAGTCTTAAATACAGGCATTTCTTTAATTTTACATGGGTACATTAACAGCACTTTATTCTGCCCTTTCAGTCAATCAGTGGTATGCGTTTGCCTTTGCGGTCTTATTGGGAGTTTTGGGAGGCTTTGCCCTATCGATGTTTATAGACAAAAACAACAAGATTATAAGATTGGACAAAGGCCAGATTCCTACGCTTCTAACGGTATCATTGGTCATAGAGCTTGTAGCCGCGGTTTATTTGCTAGTATTCGATTCAAATCTCATCCTTTACGCACAGCTTCACTGGCTAGGCTTGCTAGTATTCACAGCAGTCACTATAGCGCTGTTAGAGATGCACCTGACTTCGAGGAGGCGTCTTGCAGCCTTTGGTTTGATGGCTTGGGGGCTATTAGGAGTCGTCGTGATGTTACTAGACGCAGGGTTGAATCTTCCATTAAGTAGTTTTGCAGGAGCGATAGGCGGGGCGGGTGGCTGGCAATATCTGTTTGGATTTGGTGTTGCAGCAGGTTCGACTTTCGGAGTATCATTCGCATTCACCTTGCTTTTAGTTTTCTCCGGAGTAGTGTTCGTAGACGGGCTTCTAAAATCTCTTAAGAAACAGAAGAAAAGAAAGCGGTAAATTAACCGTATCTTTCAATGATCTTCTCTTATGCTTTCTGCTGGCAACGTCTATCGCTATAGAATCCTTTAGTTTTAATTTAAAAGAGGTTGCCTTGGCATTCTCGACAGCGTGCTCAATGCTACTAGCTTTTGGTATAGCGAAAACGCCTTTCCTTGAAACTAGCCAGTTAAGCGAAATCTGAGCGGCGGTTTTATTATATTTTGCTCCAACATTAGAAAGTAAATCAAAAAGTTTTTTGTATTTTCCTGCAAATAGCTTGCCATGTCCAAGTGGGCTATACGCTATAAGACTTATCTTTTGTTTTTGACAATAAGGTAAAAGCTCTTCTTCTGGATTTCTTACCATAAGACTATACTCAACTTGATTAGAAACTATTTCCTCTCTTTTCATAACGGCCTGGGCAGCGATAAGTTGAGATTTATCGAAATTACTAACGCCAATGTATCTTATTTTTCCGCTTTTTACCAGGCTTTCCATCGCACGCATAGTTTCTTCTATAGGTATGAATTTATTCGGCCAATGCAATTGGTATAAATCGATTTGCTTTAGGCCAAGATTTTTCAAACTCTTATCACAGGCTTTTATAACATCAGCATAGTGGAAATGGCCGGGCCAGACTTTTGTTGCTACGAATATGTCCTTAGTTCCTTTTATAGCGTTATTTACTAGCGGCTCGCTTCCATATATCTCTGCAGTGTCTATGAAATTAACGCCGTTTTCTATCGCCGCTTTTATGGCTTTTACCTCTTCAGACGGGTTCTTTCCAAGCTGCCACGTGCCTACGCCTATAGAAGATAGTTTTTCTTTAGTCTTGCCAAGCTCTTTGTAAATCATCTTATTTTTCTGGTTCCCAAGGGAAGACTATCCATTCAGATCTCTCTTGTGTGTAATTGTCTGGTCTAAATTCGCTACGAGGTTTTAAGATAAGCGATGTAGTGATTATTTTTTTAGGATGATATTTCTCATTTAGATACTTTATAGCAAATTCCATAGTTTTGCCTTCATCTACTATGTCGTCAACGAGCATTACAGTTTTGCCTCGTATATCGGTATGCAAATCATGGAGTAGCTCCATTTTGCCCCTAACTCCATCACTGGTGTAAGAACGTATTCTTATAGAATCCCACTGGGCGCCCAAAGAATTTGCTAAGTAAACAGAAATCGGTAAGCCGCCTTTTGCAATTCCTATTACTACGTCTATCTCTTTATTATATTTTGATTTTAATTTATTCGCAAGTTTCTCAGAAAGAACGCCAAACTCTTGCCAGCTAAGCAATATTTTTTCTAGCTCCCCCATATTTGGGTATTAAGGTTCAAATATATAAGTGTTTAAAGCTTCAGCTTTGAATGGTTAAACCACACACAGGGAAATGGGATAAAAGAGCAAAGACTTTTTTTATATTTAGTTTATTGGGAATGCTTTTGTTGGTTTTTAGCGTTTCTTTCATTGCACGTAACTCATTGTTGCAAAAGGAGATTTTCATTGTTGGCCAGGTAGTACTCCTTATAGTATCAATTGAGCACAAGCAAAAAGTCTTAGAAGCATCAATGCTAATAGGTTTGGCGGGCAATTTTCTTGCTGTGTTTTCTAACAGCATAATGACCACTGTTATCGCGATGTCAATCATTATAGTAATTTTAGTAGCCTATCTTTACAGGATAGGATACTACCATAAAGAATGGATATCTTTTATTGGCACAGTAGCATTTGTATTATTGGCGGTCGGTTACTCGATAAATACTCCAAGTACACAGTTTCTCAATGCCTTTGCATTTGGTTTCGGTGCGATCTTGGCTGCACTTTACTCAACGCTATCATTGGTACTGTATAAAGTTAGAATCCAAACCGCTTGGATAATATTGAATGTGGCCTTTGCCATAAGTCCACTTTTATTCTTATTTTCGCATTTGTGATGCACATAGAAAAGATTTAAATATAAAAATAGAACTCATAAGATATGAATTTGTCACAACAGACTAAAGACTTCCCGGAGACCTTCTATGCTTTTGTAGAGATTCCGGCCGGCAGCAACTGTAAATACGAGTTTAAGGAAGATTTAGAAGCGGTAGCACTTGACAGGATCCTTTACACTTCGATGGTCTATCCGACTAATTATGGCTTCATTCTAGATACCGAAGGAAAAGATGGCGATCCTATGGATGTACTTGTAATGTCTTCTGTTTCTATTGCTTCGGGTATAATAGTAAAATGCAGAGCGGTAGGAGTTGCCGAGATGAACGATGAAGAAGGTTCTGATAACAAGATACTCGCGGTACCAGTAGATAAGGTAGACCCGTCAATGTCAAACATAAAAGAAGCTTCGGATATACCAGAATATATGAAAGACAAGCTTAAACACTTCTTTGAGCACTATAAGGAGCTTGAAAAAGGGAAATTCATGAAGTTTCTAGGTGTAAAAGGAAGAGAAGAAGCTTTGAAGCAGATAAAAGAAGCAAAGTTATAAATAATTTTTATAACGTTCATGAAATTATCAGTTCTATTTGAAAGAATTTTCGCTAGAAGGTGGATAGCTGGACCAGGACTCGATGATGCATTAGCTATTGTAAGAAGATTAAATTCACGCGGGATTTCGGCACAAATAAATTACTTAGGCGAAGCATTCAGGGAAAAAAGTAGAGTAAAAGAATCCGTAGATATGTATCTTAGAATTATAAACGAAATAAAAAATCACCGCTTGAAGGCAGATGTGGCTTTGAAACTATCTGAAATCGGACTTGGAGTCGGTGTAAGTTTTGCGAGAGAGAATTATTCAAAGATTGTTAATTTTGCATTAAGCAGAGGAATTTTCGTATGGATAGACATGGAAGAACACGAGCTTATTGATGATACGTTATCAATTTATAGAAGCTTTATCAAAAATGGAAACGTAGGAGTATGCATACAATCTTACCTTAAGAGAAGCGAAGCCGACCTTCAGAAAATAGCTCGGCTCGGCGGCGTGATAAGACTTGTTAAAGGTGCTTACTCAGAATCTACAGAAATATCTTATAAAGAGCCGTTAAGAACCTCCAACTATCTAAAATTAATGGATTATCTTTTTGCGTATTCAAAGAAATTTATGGTTGCAACACACGATACAAACATGATAGATACTGCGTTAGAATTGAATAAAAAATACAAACGTAAAGTTACTTATGCAATGCTTCTTGGCGTTAGGAACAAATACGCGATAGAGTTAGCAAAAATTGAACGAGTCTCGATATACGTGCCATTTGGAGAAAGATGGACAAAGTACGCATTCAGAAGGCTGCGCGAAGCTAGTAATCTTAAACTAATAATCAAGTCTTTGATAAAAGAACCGGTTTCAAAAGTCTAAATGCTCAGATATAGATTATATCGATTATTGTATAAATCTTAAAAAAGAGACTTAATAAGATGAGAAATGAAGGGAGCTAATGGAGCAACCATTTAAAACAATAAAAATGCCAAAGGGAGAAATGTCGGAAGCGAGGATACACGAAGCAGAAGTTCTTTTGCAGAAAGTATGCAGGGAACTACAAATAGATGACGATATTCCAGATGAAGCCTTGAAACTTTATAAAAATACACATTACCGGACAGATTTAAAACATCTATCTCCAAAAAGCGTGCTTGCTGGTTCACTACTAGTAGCGCTTAAATTACATAAAGAGCTTATATCACTACGAGAAGTTACAGACGCTTTCAATGAAGATATAACAGAAGTCGGAAAGGCTTCACATACATTGTATCGCTCTTACATAGATAACGAGTCAGTTGTATTTTCTCACAGTGCAGGCGGCTTCAAAGCTATGGTTTACAATCTTGGTGAACTGCTTGATCTTTATGGACACACCATCGATGACGCAGAGACACTGCTAAAAAGAGCGTATAAAGTTGGAGTAAATAGCGAGAAAAGTTGGTATGATGTAGCTGGGGCGACAATCTTTATAGCTGCTTCAAAAAACGGCGAAAAGATAACACTAGATGACGTTGCAAAAGCTTCAAAAATAGATAAAAAGGTTTTGTTAAACAGAATAAAGGAAATGTATATCAAACTTAATCTAAAGCGATAATTGAATATGCAATTCTAATCAGCTTAAATCGTAATTATAGGCTAAGAGGATTTAATATAAGATTATTTTACTTTAGTATTGTTTTAAAAATTGCAACATTAAAACTTTTAAATTGCATTTAAGCTAGTATAGTAGTAATAGCCCCGTAGTCTAGTGGCCAAGGACAGTGCGCTCTGAACGCATTAACATCGGTTCAAATCCGATCGGGGCTAAATTTTATTTGAGGGCAATAAATATTACTATGAATCTAAAGGGAGTGAATTACAACGTAGGAAACGAAACGGTGGACGATTGGAGACCAGATTATAATCCCAAAACGGTCAAGAGGGAACTTCAGATAATAAAAAACGACCTCCACTGTAATATTGTAGGCATAAGCGGTAGAAGCATAACAAGACTTGAGACTGCCGCAAGAGCGGCCTTGGACCAAGGTTTAATGGTATGGCTAATGCCGTATCTGTGGGGTAAAAACCCTAAAGCAACGTTAAATTATACGGTAAAAGCCGCAAAAATGGCTCAAAGTCTACTGGAAAAATGGCCTGGCCAACTTATCTTCTCTGCAGGTGCCGAACTTACTATCTTTATGAGAGGGGTAGTGAAGGGAAACCGCCTAATGACTAGACTAAGGAACGCCTTTAGTATGGATCCAACTTTACGAAACCGATCTTTAAATGAATATTTGTACCGTGTAAGTAGCGAGGTTAGAAAAGTATTTCACGGGAAAATTTCATACAATTCTCTTATTTGGGAAAACGTTGATTGGAAAAGTTTTGATTATATAGGTATAGATCATTACTGGTCTGAAAAGATCAAGGGCCGCTATTTGGATATGTTGAAACCACACCTTTCTTACGGTAAGCCGGTCATGATAACCGGGTTCGGCTTTCCTACTACGAATGCGCCGTTCGTAAGTGCCAGCTCGTGGCTGAAGAATATAAATACGCTCTCACAAGTCCTTCATCAGCTTCCTATAATGGGGCGGTTCATCAAAGCTAAGCTTAATAAAGTAAACGAGCGCGACGAAAGCTGCCAGGCGAGAAGATTAATAGACACCATTAAAATGCTTGATGGCGCAGGAGTTTATGGCGTGCTGATAGACACATTTATCTTCCCGTTGTCTCCGTACAGTGATAATCCGAAATATGATGTAGATAGAGAAAGCGAAAGCTTGGTAAAATACTACGAAGGAGGAAGACATGGAATCACTTATCCCGATATGACTTGGGAACCAAAGGAATCATTTAAAGCAGTAGCAGACTATTATTTAAACCATTAGTTAATCGCTGGAAAGCCCATAATTTTTGATGAGTAAACAATGGAAAATAACCCGCTATAAAACTTTAAACACTAGATATTGCTTAATTCAAAGGCAAGTAAACCGTACTTTTTAATGAGTTCTTTGTAATTAGGGAAGCTATAATACATATTTTCTAGTTCTTTTTGGGAGTTTAAGAATGGGTTTATTTGTCGTGGTGAATAAACTTCTAGTAGTTTTTTTATTGTTTTGAATTTTGTTATTTTATTTACTAAAACGGAGACCTTAGTATCACCGCACACAAGAGTTATGTTATCACCAGGTTCTATGCCAAGATATTTTGGTTCTCCCGCCCTTGTTTCAACGGTTTTTTCTCCGTTAACTATTGCGTCAAAAATGTTTCGGTCAGCCTCTCTGAATCTAAAGCATCTTCCGTTTACACTCATAATTTATGATGTTACCATAGCCTATTATTAATTTCTTCACAAGTTAAAATAAATTTTATATTTTTAGGAGGGTAATCACTTCTATTCCGATCTCAATTAGTATAAGTGCTATTACTATTGCTTCTAGATTTGAGCTTGTATCTTCTTCCACTCTATCCTGAATGAAAGCTCGTAATTTTTCAACTATCTCTAGATCTTGGGATAGCGAGGTGTTCCAATCCATAAGTCTGAAACTATCAGAAAGGGATGAGTATAATCTAGCAAGGTACCACTCCCCGAAACCGTATATTATATTATTAGTGCTGCTTATAACGTCTTTAGTACTGTCATAAAAGTTACCCAGTTCCAAACTCAATTTTGTAAGGTGTCTCCTAGAAAAGAAACTCTTAAAAAAGCCGGTGTGCGTTATTCCAACGAATTCATTGCTAGCAGCCTTTACTATCTTGTCTATCTCATCATGATATATTCTCAATTCGAGAAGCTGGACGTTCGCTATCTCTGCGGTTAGAAGCTCGTGTTCGTACTTTCTATTACTTGCAACCATAAACATCCCATCCCAGTCCACTATAGCAACATCCGTTTTGTAGTAAGAAAGTTGACGATGTAGTGTGCTTTCAACGTACTTATTGTCGAGGAGAGAGTAATTTTCTTCATCCAAGAGCAAACCAGCGATTAGCTTTTCATTCGGTTTTAGAATAGCGTCCTTGTCCCCTCTGACAAAGTATACTCGATAAGTCTCCATTAAATCACCGCTTTTTATAGTAGCGATTTTAGATAGGACCTTTTCTGTCTTTTCTCGTATATCTTTAACTAATCCTTTTATCTTTTCCTGAATTTCAGGGTCTGAGGTCAACTTATTGAACTTTGAGAGTTCTACTCTTTCTAAAGGAACCCTTATCCTAACCGAAAAGGCGCCGATTTCATATATAGAAACTTGGGGTCTAACTCTTATTTTCATTTGTGGCGTGACTATCTCTTGTTCCTTTAGATTGAAAATTGCGGGTATGTTAAATGAAGCTATCTCCTCTGGAACCGCCTTATCATGTTCGTGGGAAGAGAAGTCTACAGCATTGCTAAGTATTCCCTTTATCTTTGCCGATTCTAGCCTAGTACCTACATCGTAGATAAAAAGAAAAATAGCTTCGCCGTCCATATCGATACTTAGTGGTATTTCTTTATTAAGATTCTTTTAATATAAAGTTATTACCTCACTTTGTGGCACAATCTTAAATAATTATAATCTATTAAAATCATGCTTGTATAAGATATTGAATGCAGGCTAGAAAAACGCTTGAAGAACTTTTCGTAAATGATGCATGGAAAGGTTCTCTTACCAATCAGAACATAAAGCGCATCCTCGACGAATTTTATTTACAAGTTGGAGATAAGCGCGCAGAATTATTCGCCGAATCTCTAGAAGATTATAAAGCTAACGAAGGCCAATCTTACTTAAGCAACGTACAAAAAGGCATAAAAGACTATGCCTTTGTTCTCTTGACCTGTGGGATAGTTGGTCCGAGCGTAAGGAAAACTCTTAACCCGGGTTTTGTCGTTTATCTAAAAGCAAATCAGGTACTGTCGCATTTGGAAATAGCCGCAATGCGGAAAAATTATAATAGTGTAGATTACAAAGATGAGTTAGAAAACCTTTCGGATGCGTGGATTAAGCACGTCTTTGGGCATTAATTCATTTAAGCTTTATTTCTTTTCTGCAATAATTTATTAGACTGGTAAAAACTTTCTACGCTAGACGTTTCCCACCACCCTTCTAGTTCTGGCTGTTCTATGAGCTCCGGTTTGTGGAATGGCACTTTTCCAGGGGATAATGTAATGCTGAGGGGATGTACTCCTACTTTGTCTCTGATTTGTATAAGTTTATCTCCTCTAAACCATGTACCTAATCTTATCAATGACCTACGTATTGCTATGTCCTGCAAGTGCGTCCTATTTGTTTCCTGAACCGAATAGTCCAAGCCGCAATTTACATTTGAAGGAGAATCATCGTATACTTCACAAGCTTCTGAGACCAATTGTTTAAGGATATTACTATTTTTCTTTAGGAATTCAAAATAAGAGTCTTCATAAAGTGCGTAAGCGCCGGATTCTCCGACATAAACATCTTTAATTTTCCATACAACACGCCAGTTCCCTGCCCCATATTTTTCGTCACACTCTTTCCGTTTGTCATTTCTTTTAGAGCCCAAGTATCCAGTTCTACCAACGGTTTCCCATTCAGATAAGGTTTTTTCTACGCCGAAAAGCCTGTGTTCCTCTCTTTTAAGATCTAATTGTTCCATACGTTTAGCTTTTTGTTATAATTTATATGCTTTATGTATTTCTAATTTTATCTATCCCAGCGTTATCTCTTTGCAGTCCCATAAATTATAGTAGCAAATTCCGTGTTAGCTTCGTTCTTTTTGTACGCTAATTTTATGTCTCTAAACCCTGCTTTTTTGAATATATTTTTGAAAATAGTTATGGATATCGGTACGGTACCGTCAAATTGTGGAACTTCTTCAGCTATATTGGTCCTCCTGTCCAACCAGTTTATGAACACAGCAGTTCCATCCTTCTTCAAGCACGCATACATGTTCTTAACAGCAATCAGAAGTTCAGATTCGGTGTTAACACAACCTATACAGCCAATTTCTGTTACACAATCATATAAATTTTCCTCAAATGGAAGAGGTTTTAGTATATTTGCAACTTTCAATTCTCCTATCTTTTTAAAGCATTCATTTACTAAGCTTTTGTCTTTTTCTTTTAGAATACGGGTTAGCAGATAATTCGCAAGTTTGAAATATATCTCTGGCTTTTTGCTTTTTAACAAAAGATTTTTAAGATACTCTATATTCTCAGGTAAAATATCAAAACCGTCTATACTCGTTGCTTTTTGCATAAACATCGCCCAGTAGAGCAGCGAAGGTCCAGATCCGCAGTCTAATACTTTTCCTTTTACATTATTAAATAATAATTTACCAACAAAAGTGGTTTCTGGTGTGATTGAACCGTACTCTTCTCGTACATATCTTTTGATATAGCTCTTAACACTCATAAAAATCTGTAGAGTAATACTTATTGTATCTTTTTTGACTCATAACTCTGCTTTGTCGTCTCAGCAGTCATCGCATCCAGTTTTATTTCTGTTATGCCAATAGTCTTTAGAAAATATACGCAGCTTTCACATGCCCAGTAGTGTCCCGCTAAGTATAACGTAGCGCCATTGAGCTTTTCAAGTTCCTCTTTAGAAAAAGCAGAAAGTATTTCTTCTACCGAAACTTGTAAATGGCTTGCGAACTTTCTTGTCTCTTTAGGGTCTCTTCCTTCCTTTATGTTAAGACAAGCCATTCTTTCAGCGTGCAAAGGGGCGCAGAGCTCATAACCCGTTCCCGTCTTAACGTTTGACCTTGGGCACATAGTAAGAGTCTGGCCATATTCGCATCCGGCCGGCGCGCAGGAATTGCATCCGATTGATAGTATCCTGTACTTGTTTAATGAAGGTTCATAGCGAACTATTGCAGCTGCCGTACGCGTTTTTAGACAGTTAGAGTTGGCTAGATAATCACGTACGCACTTTTTTATGTTCTCTTCTGTATCAACTAGAAGGTTTTGCAGGTCGGATTGGGATGTCATCCAATAATATGAATCTGATCGACTTATATACTTATTCTTCTAGTCGTAAAATCTCTAATTAATCCTATTTTTAGGAGACTATTTATTAAGTGAGCACAATTCTTATTTAGTAATCTTATGCGACAAGATGACAGGAATGATACAACTGACAACCAAAGACAAACCTACTATCATAGGTTCTGGTTTTTCCCTTTTAGGCTCGTCTTCTTTTTTGTAATAATCTTTGTTTTTCTCGCTATCGTTAGCGGCATAGCTGGTTATTACAACGTCAGCGTTGCACTATTCGTCGGAATAAGTTGGATATTCTGGGTGTTTGTGCTTCTTTTTGTTCTTTTCCTAGTTTTGCGTGTCTTTTTTGGAGGTTTTTGGTATGGCGGTTATTCCGAAATAGCTCATGTGAATGACCACGGCAATGCATTTCATCACCCAGATTGGGAGAGAATGGCGCTGAACAGGGCCAAAATGCGTCTTGCAGCGGGCGAAATATCAGAAAAAGAATATAAGAACATAGTAAAACTGATAAAAAGCAAGTAGGTCTAGTTATGGTTCAAGAATATAAGATGTTCATAGACGGAGAATGTGTAGATTCAGAAAGTAAAAACTTTTTTGACGTAATAAACCCTGCGAATGAGCAGGTAATTGCAAAAGTTCCAAAGGGCGATTTAAAAGACACAGAGAAAGCAATAGACGCGGCAAGAAAAGCATTTGATAGCGGGAAATGGTCAGGTAAAACGAACGCAGAAAGAGCTCAAGCGCTTCTGAAGATAGCCTCCATAATAGAGGAGAATGCAGAGAAATTTGCAAAACTAGAATCGCTTACTGTAGGTAAAACTTTGAAGTATGCAACTGAAAATGATATACCATTTGCTATAGATAATCTTAAATTTTTTGCTGGGGCAGCAAGAATGCTTGAAGGAAAAGCCGCTAGCGAATATTCCGGTATCGGGACCAGCATGATTAGAAGGGAGCCGATAGGTGTAGTCGGAGCTATCTTGCCTTGGAATTATCCTTTGTTTATAGCCATTTGGAAACTCGCACCGGCATTAGCTGCTGGAAATACGATAGTAATAAAACCAGCCAGTAAAACTCCTCTTAGCATATTAGAATTAGCTAGACTCTCAAAGGACATTCTACCGCCGGGAGTCCTAAATGTAGTAACGGGGCCAGGTGAAATAATAGGAGAAGAACTTGCAAAAAGCTGGAAAGTCGATATGATAACAATAACCGGCGACACAGAAACCGGTAAACATATAATGTCGCTGGCTTCAACAAATCTAAA
>JASHWD010000056.1 GCA_030044235.1 Candidatus Parvarchaeota archaeon
ATTAGGTATCCGTGCACTTTTTTGTCCAGGTTAAAACCGCCATAAACTAATGCGTAAGGCTCGGCTACGAATTTCTTACTAGCCTTATGTAATTTTTTTAAAGAACGGTATTCTTTAACGAGTTCGGCGCTTGTTAAAGCAGAATCGCTATGGCCTTTAATATAAATTCCTTTGTCAGCTAAGTCACCCATTTTCAAATCTGAGTAATTCACCTTAATTCCGCGAAAGCCCCATCTATAAGGTATTCCATCCAAAACCGCTGCTAGATCTCTACGCATTTCAAATCTAGAAAACAATTGATATAAATATATTGCACATAAGTTTTATTAGAGCAAATTGCGTAAGATAAAGATGGCAAAGCTAGAGTTAAGCGAATATTTCTCTGATATCTACAAAAAAGGGGATATACCACGATTTAAGGTGTTTATAGATGGAAAGTGGACTGAAACTAAAGATGCTATAGATCTAATTAGTCCAACCGATGGACGCGTCGTCGCCAGAATAAGCAGCGTATCTGCCGACCAAGTAAAAAGAACTTTAGACTCCGCAAATGCAAATAAGGGCAAAATAAGGGATATGGCAGCTATAGACCGACTTGAATTACTAAATCGTATACGACAAGAGCTAGGAAAGCATAAAGATGAGATAATAAAAGTATTGATGATTGAATCCGGTAAATCTTTCAGGAGCGCTAGTGGAGAGGTGAACGCTGCATTAGAGAGAATGCGCTTAGGAATGGAAGACTCAAGAAAGATAATGGGTGAATATATGCCGGGCGATTGGTCTAGCGACACCACACAGAAAGCAGCATTAGTTATAAGAGAACCTATTGGGGTAGTACTAGGAATTTCTCCTTTTAATTATCCTGTTTATACCTCAATTGCAAAGGTTTTACCGGCACTACTCGCAGGAAATTCAGTTATAATAAAACCACCGAGCGCAGATCCTTTAGCGTTTCTTATGTGCACGGAGATATTCAGAAAAATGGGCTTACCGAGCGGTACTTTGCAAGTAGTGACCGGTAGCGGTGATGAAGTAGGAGATCCACTTATAAAAAGTGATAGTATAAACATGATAAGTTTTACGGGCAGCACTAATGTCGGCAAGCACATATCGTCTATCGCTGGTCTAAAGAAAACTCACTTGGAACTTGGAGGTAAAGCCGCAGCTATAATTTTAGAGGATGCTAACCTGGACCTGGCAGCAAAAGAGTGCGTAAAGGGTTCTATAGAACTTGCGGGCCAAAGGTGTGACGCTGTTAGTAGGATTTTAGTTGTGGAAAAAGTATACGAAGATTTTATAACCAACGTAAAATCACATCTTAAAGATTATAAATTCGGTAATCCACTCGATGGAGAAGAAATAACCGTTGGACCTGTAATAAGCTCAAAGGCGGCAATTAGAATAGACGAAATGGTTCAAGATGCAATTAAGAAAGGCGCCAAACTTCTTGCTGGAGGAAAATACAAAAATGCATATTACGAACCAACGCTTCTTGTAGACGTTCCCTTAAACGCGGAGATAGCAAATGAAGAAACTTTTGGCCCGGTTATAACAATAATAAAGGTCGGAGATACCGAGGAGGCAATACGAATTGCGAACAATTCAAATTACGGACTTGATTCTTGCGTCTTTACAGAGGATTTCTATAATACCTGGGAAGTGATGAAGGCACTTAAAGCAGGTAATGTAACTCTAAATGCAGCGCCTTCGCATGGAACTGCTTATTTTCCATTCGGCGGAATAAAGGATTCGGGTCAGGGTAAAGAGGGCGTTGGATACAGCATAGAGGAAATGACCGTTATGAAAACTATGATATTTAACCTCGCGCCGAAAAATCTTGGCAAGAATTATACCGGCGAGTTTAAGGATTAGTATTTTGCTTTTCTATGAGAATTAAGATCAGATACGCAACAGCTAGGGATATAGGAGACCTTAAAAAACTTGACAAAGCTGCAAATTCTGAACTGAAATGGTGGGAACAGCAGTCTAAAAGCGACTTCCTTAAAATTCTAAAGCGGTCTAGAAACAGCATTTTAATCGCTATATGCGACGGAAAAGCCGTAGGTTATCTCCAAGGTTCGCCTGACCTGGTGCTTCAAAAAGCATTCATAGAGGATGTCTACGTTATGAAGGATTATAGGAAATTAGGGATAGCTAAAGCCTTAGTAAATAAATTCGTGGAGTTTTGGCATAAAAGGAAAAAGACCGTAGCACTTATCACGGAGGATAAAAATCTTCATATCTTTGGTAAATTAAAATTCCGTAAAGTAATGAACTGGATGGAGAATCGGTAATTCAACTAATCATTTAAATAGTCAAAAACACATGATTCTATACATATGACAAAGCAGAAGTGGGAAAGAGCGATAGAACTCACAATAATAGGGGTAGTTATTTTCGTCGGACTTGTTTCTGTCTTATACAGTTGGATAGACAGCGCTTTCGGGGGAAACGTAAATGTCTACGTGCTAACTGCAGTTGCAGCAGTCCTAACTTTCTTCATAGTTTACGCTATAAAAATATTTGATAAAGGCTAAATATGCGCGCCAAAAAAAGGTATCTGCTGATTGAAATCAGCGGCATTGATTCTGTGGAAGAATTTGACAAGAGGATACGTTCTACCCTAAACAATATGGAACCGCTAATTTCGATAAAAGCCAATGTAAGAGTAATAAAGGATTGCTTTTCAAGTACGACAAACGGGATTTTGGGTATAGTAAGCGTAGTTAATTCTTATAAAAACCATGTAATATTCCTATTGTCGTTGATTGGTAAGTTTTATAAATCAAACCTGCTTACCTTAAAAAGTAGTGGTAGTCTAAAAAAGATAAAATTGGAGGAAACTAGATACGGAACAAATGCCAAGTGATTTAATGGGTTATGATCGTGCAATCACGCTCTTTAGCCCGGACGGTAGACTTTTACAGGTCGAGTACGCAAGAAAGACGGTTTCTCAGGGTTCAGCAGCATTGGCTGTTGTAGGTAAGGACTCTTTAGTTTTCGTAGCCGACAAGCGTCTTCCGGAAGTAGAGAAGTTAATAGTCCCAGAAAGCATAGAAAAGATATTTAAGATAGACGAATTCGTTGGTACGGCTATATCCGGTATGATAGCCGATGGCCGCGCATTAATAGAAAAAGCGCAGGTCGAAGCACAACAACACCGCGTTACTTATAACGAACCAGCAGACATGCTGCTTCTTATAAAAAAGATCAGTGCCGATATGCAAGCCTTTACACAATACGGCGGAGCAAGACCTTATGGTGTAAGTGTATTGTTTGGAGGAATCAGAAATGACAAGCCAGTTTTATTTATGTTAGAACCTAGCGGCATATTCTTTCAGTACAAGGCAGTAGCCATAGGAGAAGGTTCTCCAGCCATAAATAAGAGCCTGGAAGAGAGCTACAAAGGAGATATGGATACCGATGCATTGATAAAAGTCGCAATAAAAGCGATGAAGACTGGCGGTATAAAATTACATCCAGACCGCTTCGAAATAGCGGTTATTAACGCTTCTGGTTTTAGGAGACTTGGGAAAGAAGAGATATCAGAGTACTTATAAACGATCTCACCACACCACATGGAAGATAGAGTAATAGCAAGACTTCAGATTAAAGACAAAAGATTTGAGATTTTTGTAGACTGCGAGAA
>JASHWD010000057.1 GCA_030044235.1 Candidatus Parvarchaeota archaeon
ACACGGTAAGCATTGATTTTTATAATTTAAGTGGGCCCGCAAATAGCTTCTCTTTGGAAAATCCTTGCGATTGTTTATGGAATTTAAATATATCTTCACCGATTCCAGCACCACAAGAAGGAACTAATCAAACTATTAACACTCTTGATACAAGAATAATGAGTGCAGAATCATACCATGGAGAAACATGGTTAGTATTTAATGGCGCTTATTTAAAAGATAACGGAAACGAAACAGATAGCATAGAAATCGTTAGAATAAACACAACTTCCTCACCAACTGTCAACTATATTTCCGTGTATAATAACAACTCTTTTAATCTACAATTCTTTTACCCGTCGTTTTCTATAGATAAACACGGCGATGTTGATATAATCTTCGGCTATTCTTCAAGTTCAGTTTATCCTGGGCTTTACTTGTATATGCTTTTAAATCAAAGTCTTTCAAATTCAGTTGGCCTAACAAATCTTGTATCCGGTTCAAATCACATAAAAGGCGTAAACTTTTCCGGTATACTAACTGGCAGTTATATAAGGTATGGTGATCATTTTGGAGCTGCAACAGATCCGTCGAACCCAGGCATCATTTGGGTAGCTGGCGAATACGGTAATACCGATGGAAATTGGTCAACTTATATAGCAAGCATAGAGCTAAACATAGTAAAGTCAAATATCTCGATAAACCTGTACAACAAGCAATCGATAGCCACCTCATCTCCCTTCCAGCAGATGCTCAACGTTTCAAGCAGCGTTTATGCAGGCAAGGCCAACAAAAATCTGAGCAACGTAGAGTTCTTCTATCCCAACGGCACGATAATCCCTTCGTGGCTTGAGAACTACAGCTATTCCAAATTTGCTTTATTTTGGTTGAAAGTCGGAAGCATACCTGCTGATTCCAATCTGACCGTATATATGGGATTCACTGCAAATGACACGAACCTCTTCAACCAGCAGATAACCGGAGAATCGCCTTTGCTGTCTCAGGTATACGGAGAATATGATAACGGGAAAAACGTATTCATAGACTATGTAAATGCAAATGAAATAAGCAGCTTGACGGCTACAAATCAGGATCTTTACAAGATAAACATCACCCTTCCAACCGGAAACAAAGGCCCGACAATAATGGCTTATCCAACTGGTTCGTCCGTACCGAACTACGCCGGGTTTTCCCTTAGTCAGACAAGTTATGTGGTATCCGGCTTTGTCTACACCAACCAGTCTGACCAGCACGGTGCCTTGATCGCAGCAGCTTCTACAAGCGGAGGTTACCTTGCGGGTATAGGCAATATGGGCGGGATGGCAGCCAATATTCTTCTAGGCTGGGAAAAATCGAACGGCGGTACCGGTCTATACACACATTCAGGTTCGTATTCAGCAGGATGGAGATACATAACTCTAAGTTACAATTCTAACGGAACGATATCCGATTCAGAATCAGATAATGCATATTTCAGCCCTGTGACTACCATAACAACTACGAATAAGACTTACACTGGAAGCGTAGCGGGATTGTCTTCTAGCGCAAGTACCGGCAGCGGCGGCAACCACACCACATTTTTCGCTTATCTGTACGTTAGGTCATATCCACCGGATAATGTAATGCCGTCAGTATATTTCAATTCAAAAAAGATAATATTATACCTAGACGGAGTAAACGGGAACAATACAGTTTCGGGTAGTAGCAGCCTTAACCTTACTGCATTTATATCCCCAAGTATCTATTACGTCGGGTTGTACATAAACAATACCCTGAACGTATCACTGACGAAAAGCATGGCAAAAGACCTTAAGAAGCTTCCAGTAGGCTTCTGGAAGATTACTGCCTTCTCTAATGAAAGTGGGATAGCTAATGTCACCTATTATCTTAAAATATCAGAAATCAACATAATCAAATACGAGCAGATAAACATAACCAATTCCGAGTCCGCATCAGCAGGCAATTCAACAACAGGTTTCCAGCAGATGGTCAACCTTTCTTTGGCAGATCTCAAAGGCGTGATAAACCAGACAAAAAACTTCGCTTTCCAAAACGTGGAATTCTACAACAAGACCAGTGGAAGCACGATAGACTCATGGTTGGAAAACTATTCTTTCGCCGGTTCTTCTCCATGGGCATCATTCTGGATAAAGCTGCCAAATGGTATAGGGGCTTCACAGACACTATCAGATATCTACGTTGGGTTCGCCGCTAACACCACGAGGTTATGGAGCAATTCTACGACCGGAGAGAACCCTGTGCTCTCCCCGGTCTATGCCGGCAGAGACGATGGCGCAACGGTATTTAATTTCTATGACAACTTCGCAAGTACTTCTCTCAACACAAGTAAATGGATACTTGAAGGCACAGCAACGGTAAACGACAAAGTTATTGTGCCGACGGGAGATACAGGATTCTACAGCAAAATCACGGTAAATATCTCAGCGACTACTACAGATGTTTATGGATATAATAATGCAAGTTCTGGAAATGCGGTACAGGGCTGCATATTAGGTATGGCTTCATCTGGTGGTGACGTAAATACCAAACCGGCTGTCGACTTATGCGGCGATGGAAACGATTATAATTATTATAACTATTTGAATAGTCTTACGTACAGCGATTTATTGGTGACTACCGTTTTTAAGGCCCCTTATATATTCCAAATAAACGCAAATTCAACATCAATAGTCTATGAAGTAAATTATAATATCGCCGAGGTGAAATCTAACGCAGGTTTTTCAGCTTCGGATTACATAACCATAGTCGGCGCTGACAGTAACTCGCACACACCAACTACCGTCTTTTGGGTCCTTAACAGAATTACACCGCCGAAAGGCGTGATGCCGTCTATAACGCAGGGAACATTAGAATGATTTAAAATATGGATGAAGAAAAATACTATGAGTTTGTAGACCTTTACAAGAACCCGGAACATAAAGGCAAACTTGCAGATTATGACTTTAAGGCAGAAGAATATTCATCTTCTTGCGGCGATGTGTTTACGGTATACCTGAAGATGGAAAAAGGAAAGGTAAAAGATGCGACATTTGAGGGCAACGGCTGTATAATATCTACTGTTTCAATTTCAAAAACGTGTGGAGACATCGTAGGGAAGACGCCAGAAGAAATAAAAAAGATGGACCTGGCAGAAATAAAAAAAATAGTTGGCGTAGACGAAATTAGTCTATCAAGAATAAAATGTGCGACCATAGGCTTGGACACGATAAAGAAAGCTCTAAGCGATAAAAATTCAATTAAGTAAAGTAAAAACCAGCTCAAAGAAGCTTAGCAGGTTTTTCATCTCTGTAGTATACATCTTTGTCGAAGCCATCAACGTAGCCTAGAGTTTTGCATAAGGTCTTTTCCAATGCAAGGAACCTATCTACATTTCTTTCCCCGTATATTACCATCTTCTTTTTAGAATTATTCAATGGGTTTCCATCAAGGTCAAAATAAATGCACATCCTCCCTATACAGGCAGAAACGTCCTTTTTCCTGAATAGTCCGGTCTTTTCATAGCGGCGTTCGACTAAATAGGCATTTATTTTGTAGTGGTCTAGTTTAGGATTCTTTTCTAGCGTGAGGCCTTGCTGTATTAAAGATGATGGCGCGCTTATCGGGTAATAGCTATTGCCGATTCCAAAGTGGTCGCATGTGATAAGACCAGCGGAATTTATTGTACCATGAATAATCAAAGAGTACACGGTCATTTTCCCGTACGCAGTTTTTTTGCGTTCTTCTGCTCTCTCCGCTGCAGATTGCATCGACTCCAGCAACTTATCAGAGTACCTGTGCCATTCAGTCTCGTCTTTTTCTCTTTGTATATAAGAATGTTTTACCTGACTACTATCAAGGACGTTATCTAGATTCTGCTCATCCATTGTAAAAATGTTTAGCTAGTTCTATTTAAAGTTTTAAAGCTTGGATGCCAATAAGATTGATGAAAGGCCAGGAGCTTCCGATAAGTACCATAGTTCTGATAGTGCTCGCAATCATAATATTAGTCCTAGCGCTCGTCTTAATAGTATTGCCGATAACCAAGACACCGACTCCGTCTTCTTCGGCTGTGAACAACATAACCACCTTTACTTTTGACTGTTCTACATATTGTGAGCAGTCTTCAGGCATGAACGTCCCAGCGAATACTCCGTTTTGTAAAGCATCTGTAGTTTATCCCAAAGGAGGAACCACCTATTATTGTTGGTCTACATACAACGGAAAGCAGATTGCGACATGCACAGACTACGCTGATAATGGGTCCGTTTACGAAAACTTAGGGATAAGCCCAAAATGCTAAGTAATTATCTTATTTGAAAACAGCAGAGTTTATTGTATTGTTACTTTATTTACATAGCTATAAAACCGCATGCGGATAAGTCAA
>JASHWD010000058.1 GCA_030044235.1 Candidatus Parvarchaeota archaeon
TTCTTCCAGGCAACTTGTACAGATGGTCTCGTCTATATCGTAGCGATGCTCTGTGCATATTATTGCATTGCATTTAGAACAAAAAATTATTTTTTCTGCACTTTCTACTACGTGTCTCCCGTTTACACAAAGTGGTTTTGATCTCAACTTTACGAACCCACCGTTTGGCAACGACAAACTTTTGTATCCTTCCATACTATACTGGTCAAGAATCGTCGCTTCTTGATCTATAACGGGATTATCATCTTCTTTCCTGAGCTGGCTTAAAGTAGACAGCATTGTCTGGACTTCCGTGTTTCGCTGTTCGAGTTCTGTGACCTTTTTATTTAGCTTTATCAAAGCCTCGTATAATTTTTCGCTGTCTTCTTCCATAATCAAATTATTTTTGACACAACCCCCGGAATGAAGGCTACTACCTGCAGAAAGCCGGAATAAAGCGCAGATAGCAAACCCTGGGAACTATTCGATTGACTTTTTCCGTCTTTGTTGCCGGATTGGTTTCTTTCTATCAGAGAATAGTTAGAGTTTCCGGTGATAGATACGACCGGGAGTTTTGTGCTAATAATGAAGGGGGCCTCACTGCGATTTTCGCTTTCTAAGAGATTGATAATAAAACCGATGCTGTTGTTTTCCTGTCTAAAAAGACCTGTTAGCAAACTATTATTTATGGTTTCAAAATTATACTGATTGTAATTGTTTGAAACAACATTTTGGCCAGAAGAATTAGGATATTTTACGGAAGCTAATTCATCGGTTTGATTCTGCAAATTATCGAGCAAAACCTGTATATTATTATATCCTACCTGAACAACGCCGGTTTCGTTTTGATAACTCTCATAAAGGCTAGCGTATTGATTCTCGATATCTCCTTCTTGTGAATAAATCTCAGCAATAAGAGGACTTATGCTCTGATAGTCTCCATACAAACTAGAAATTTCTTTTTGGTAGTATCCTGACCCGGATGTTAGATTTGAAAATCCTCCATCAATTTCGCTGTTTAAAATGGATACGGAATCCATGTAAGCCACATAATCAAATGCTGTCTCATTCTGGAGTGAATTCTCCCCGCCATAAACTTTTGAGAGAAGCGTTTGTATTCTATCTTCGTAGTCGCTGATATTAGACGCCTCGCTGTTGTAAGTGCTATAGCTGAGCTCGGTCTGGTTCTGAATGTAATCTTCTTTGCTGGAAATATTGAAAACAGCGGACCTGATTGTGCTGTAATAATTGCTTAAATTTGATAACTCATTTGTTTCATTCGCGTATTCACCATAACCCAATATGGTCTGATTTGGATCAAGCCTTCCTTGTCGTATATATCCGAAAGAGCAGGCCGGATACTGTCGTAATAACTGCTGATATTCGATATTTCATTCTGATACACGCCGGTTTTTGCCGCTAGGCTATACAGCGTGATGTTCAAACCTGACAAATGATTGTAAAGCGTGTAATTGAAACCGATTAAAGCGGGCTCTATGCGATCTAAAAACGTGTTATTCAAACTCATCAATGCTGATTCCACACCGCTATAGCTTTTGTTTAGCGCCAGGATTTCGTTTTGATAATTTAACGTTGCTATCCGATTGTAGAGAGTGTTATTCAAACCGGCCAAAGAAGTCTCTATACCGTTATAACTTTTATTCAACGCGATCAATTCACCTTGGTAGCTTGATATCTCAGTTTGGTATTTAATTATTTCATAAGTCAAATTAAGAAGCGTTTGATTTATGTAATTAAATTCCGAGACCGACATAGAACCGGAAGTGTTCGAAGACTTAGTGGTGCTGCTACTATTTTGATTTGTCGTTGGACTCTGACCTAATTTTACGACAACGAGCTGTCCTGCGCCCCCTTTTCCTCCCCACCCGCCATAAGTGTTTGCTCCGTTAAAATCTGCGTTCAAACTCCCTCCGCTCAAGTTATAGACACCTTTGTTCAGATAAGACGCCGAGAAAATTATCTCAAGTACACCGCCGCCTCCTGCACCACCTCCGCCGCCATAATATTCGGAATTATAGCAAGGAGTTGCTCCGGCTTCTCCTTGATTATAAACAAAACCGAAATTTTCAAAAGTGGAGGTGTTTATTATAAAACCGTATGCCCCTTGTGAACCCGCGTCACACGAAGCGTTTCCACCCGACGCCCCACTCAAAACAGACTCATTGAATATAGGCGAGGATAAATTTCCAAGGAGAGGGGCTTGAGAACCGGCTCCGGCTGGGTCATTGCCGGGCGCTCCGCCGCTTACCCTTGTACTAAGACCTTCTGTGGCATAGGCAGTAGATGTTCCTCCGTTTGTGCCTCCACCCCCTCCGGATCCGCCGTAAGAGAATGGAAGGTTACTATAATCAGCGAGCCAGTCCTGGTGCACTATTTTACCATAATTCAATAAAAATGAAGAATTGAGGGAATTCTTTGCGTAGTCGATAGTGCCATTATTATAAAGATACGAGATATGGAGCAGATTTGATCCTTTAGTCACGTAGAGCGTAGATCCATTATCCAGGATTATACCCTTCGCCTGGATGATGTAATTGCTTAAATTGAGGGCACCTCCACTTTCTATTATTATCCAACCCGAATAATTTAGGTTTGACGTTATGCTATAATGGGAGGATATGGTAAAATTCCCGGTTATCTGTGTGGCTCTACCCGTACCTGTGGACAGTAAGGTAAGAAGAAGAAACACCAATACAAAACCGAATGCCTTAAATCTTGTTTGCATAGAAGCCTCCCAATACCACAAGAAAACACAATGTCCCGATTGCTATCTTGATTGCCCAATTTTGTTCGGGCAGCAAGTATGATAATAATAAAATTGATAGCGAATTAAATGAGCTATGACTCACACCACCGTTTCCTTTGGAAAGTGTTTTTCGTTTGAAAATAGCTGTGTTGTCTTTTTTACAATTTACATCGATCCAACTAAAGCTGAGTCCTGCGTTTCCTTTGGAATTTTTCTTATTGAAAATTTCTCTTTTCATAAAATTATTCGAAGTAATAGAACTTACTTGTATTTAAAGATTTGTTTATTTAACTATCATAAAGTAGTAAACATATATATTGTATCATAATTAGATCTAAAAGAAACAAATTTTCTCCAAAAGAAAGACAGCTCTAAAAAATCCGTTACAAAAAATTTCTTATGGAAAAATTCTAACCCCAAAAATTATATAAAATTTATTTTTGTTTATTTTGCCTTTAGAAAGAGTTTTCGTGAGGTTTGAATATTTCTTATGGAATACACCTATATTTCTTATGGAAGCCCTA
>JASHWD010000059.1 GCA_030044235.1 Candidatus Parvarchaeota archaeon
TGGTTTTCCAGGTAGAGATTTATCTCCGGCTGCAGATCTTTGTATATTTATCTCACATTTGAAAGTTCTTTTAAGATAATCCCGTGACTGCAAGAAAATATTATTTTCTAATTCCTCTTCTAATTGCATTTCTGGTAATTTATTTGGATTTTTTAATAATTTGTCAAGTAGTTTACTGTTAATTCGCAAAGCCTTCCTTATTTCGATTATGTTTTTTGTCTTTGAGGCTTCCGATACAACTTTATTGTAAATATCAAAGTTTTCTTTATTAGAAATCCCAATCTCTATTTTTTCTGGCTGTCTTTTTATGATTTTTATTACATTTTTTATGTCGTCAACCGTATTTAATAGTACTTTAACTTCGTTCTCCACCAGTGCATCGGTTTCGTCAGGATTAAAAATGGGCCATTCAGAAATCTCTAGCAATTCTCCTGTCTGTAAAGAATGATTTAGTTCCTCAGTTACATGTGGGAACACAGGGTGGTTCAATTTTAGGAACGTGGATAGGAATTTTTTTATTGTATTCTTATTGTCTCCGCCGAAATCCAAGTAAAGTTTTATATCATTGTACATTCCAAAGAACATAGAAGCGAGTGCTCCGCCATAACGAAAACTTTCTAGACTTTCCGTAGCTTCCTTTATCGTGCTATTAATCTTAGACGCAAGATAAACGTCTATTAGTTTACTTTCTCCATTTAAATTTTTGTAAGTTTCAAGAACCTCTAGTATGAATCCCATTCTTTGGTCAAACGCATTTATTGTAGTAGGATCCCATTCTACATCGTCCATCCCGTTTCCAGCGGCAGCAATCATTCTTAATTGATCAGCACTGTAAGTTTCCAGTCCTTTTTTTATTGTTAAAGTAGCACCCTTTGATTTTGACAATTTTTCTCCGCTAACTGTAAGCCAACCGTTTATCTGTATAGCTTTAGGCCAGTTTTTCTCCTCAAAAATAGCCGCGTGGTTCATCAAAAAGAATATGAAATGATTTTGAAGTAGTTCTTTGGCGCTGACTCGCATATCCAGCGGATACCAGTATTCAAACTCTCTTTTTAGCGCTTCAAACGTAGCACTATCGTTTTTTGGCTTTTCTTTCCCATCCAAAAATATATAATCAAAGGCATTGTCCGTAAGAGATTTTAAATCGAGTTTCTCAATCTTATCAGCTATAGTATAATATGCCATGTATATCGTAGAATCGCTAAGCGGTTCTATTATCCATTCTGGATCCCACGGTAACGGCGTCCCCAATCCGCCTTTTCTAGCGGTGGCTTTGTCTTCTAACCAGTCTAATGTATTAAGTAATTGCAATCTAACTTCTTCTGGGTATATTTTCATTTGCTCTATAAGTCGCCTAGTCTTGTCTTTCCAAGCCTTATCAGAATATCTTATGAACCACTGTTTTTCAAGAATTTTTACTATTCCATCCGCGCCGCATCTGCAGATAACTTTTCCTGTAAGCTCGTATATCTCGCCGTAAGAATTTCTATCTTTCAGCGCATTGCATATCAATTCGTCAACTTCCTTAACCGCTACTCCGGAGAACCTGCCGGCCGCCGAGTTCATAATACCATAGTTGAATTCTTTTTTGTAGACGAACTTAGTCGCGTTCTTTAGGTCTTCGGGGGTCTCTCCAAACTTTTTTATAGAATCTTCAACTATGTTCTTTTCATCTTGTAAATCTATAACTTTTTTTGGCTTCAAAACGTGTCCATCTTTAAGAAGTCTGTTCACGCCATAAAAATCTAATGGAGCATGCATGGGCACGCTCATTACAACTCCGGTTCCTATCTTTGTATCAACAAAGTCCGCCGGCTCTATCGGCAGCTTCTCCCCGGTCATTGGATTAGTTACGTCCTTACCAAGAAAATCAGTTATTTTTACAGGCGTAGCCTTTCCTAAATAGCTAAATTGATTATTCAGCTTGTTCTCAGAATCTTTTGATATTATCCAGTTCTCTGCGCCTATTTTTATTGACAGATATTCGCCATTAGGATTTACCCATAGATTAGTTGCTCCAAATATAGTTTCTGGCCGCAGCGTAGCTGCAGGGAAAACGACTTCGCCGTATTTGAATTTTATAATTGTAAACTTTTGAGGCGACTCCCCCTCTCCCTCGGCCCTATCATGGTCACCAAGCGGGGTGTTCTCTCTAGGACACCATACGACCGGATGTTTTCCTTCGGTTATAAGTCCAATAGACTTTAGTTTATTAAATTGCCAACCAATGAATCGAGAAAAATAAGGATTCAAGTAAGTTGTTATGAAAGTCCTACGCCAATCCATCGACATTCCTATGTCTTCCCAATCTTTCCTAAATCCTGCGCTAAAGTATTCTGCCAATGCTCTTGGGTCATTAGCAAATCTTTTTAGGTCAGCGTCGCTAACGCCCTGTTTTTTGAATGATTCTATTGTCTTTGGGTCATTATCTTTTACTTTTTGTGACATTCCCATTATAGGCCCGCCGGTAAAGTGAAAGCCTTGAGGGAAAAGAACATTATATCCACGCATCCTCATAAACCTTGCGTAAATATCTGCACGAGTCCAGGTATACATGTGGCCCAAATGCATAGAACCACTCGGGTAAGGTATAGGCACCGTTATAAAAAATTTCTTTTTAGAAGCGTTTACTGTCGGCTCGAATATAGCATTTTTACGCCATTCGTCTTGCCATTTCTTTGTAACTTCTTTCGAATTAAGGTCCATAACAAAAGAATACATTTTGTTTAATAAAAGTCTATTTTATTTAAACGTCTACCCAGCGACTCTTTTTTATAGCAATTGTAAGAAATGTGACAGCAACAACAATTAATACGGCCCAGTCTAGTATCAAATTATTAGCTGATATACTTATGAAACCAGCCGCGCTTTGTGCGATTTGCGCCGCATAGGTTGTAGGAGATATGTACGCTAAATAGCGGTATGGGAGCGGAATATACGTTATTAAGTAATAGACGGGTGGCAATGCCGATAAAAGCATAGAAAGCATTCCGCCAAAAGCCCAGCTTTGTATTACATCGGAGGTAAGCGTTGAGAAAAAGAAGCCTAGCGCCACAGATACGACGAACATTAAAAACATCGCGCCAGCAATTGCCAGTACTCCTATAATCGTCAGGTGTAGGAAAAAGAATGCGAGTATTACTAATATAACCAAAGCTGGCAATGCGTATATCAATTCTGATAATGCCATGCCTATTAGATATATGGATGAACTCGTTGGCGAACCAACGACCATCTCTTGCAGTTTCATATCATTTTTAAGGTGGGAAAGGTCCGCTTGCATCCCAAGGCCATTCGACACCATCGTCATTATAAATGCACCTTCTATTGCTACCCCAAGAAGAGCACCTTGGCTGACAAAAGTAACGACTATAAGAAAAGATAACGGAGTAAGAAGGGTATTTATCAACATTACCGGCATGTTCTTCATCGGATATATCGCATTTACCAAGACCGAAGCAAAAATCTGGCTACCAATATTCCGGTTCATCGTTTTTTTCCTCCTCGTTAACATCCTTCTTTACAAAATAATAAAATATGTCTTCTAAGGAAACGGGATTAGTTGAAAATTTAGTTTTTGTTTTTATTAGAAGTTCCCCTATTCTCCTGGCCTCTTGTTCCGTTGTGAATATCTGTGTATAGCCATCTCTCCCTTTTACGGTTCTTCCTACTTTGATGCTGATTTTTTTAGTTTTTCCAAGTATCTTTATGCTGTGCGGGAAACCCATTCTTTTTCTTAGTTCCTGTAAACTTCCCAGAGCCAGAAGTTTTCCATCCTCAAGGATTCCTATCTTGTCTGCGAGAGCTTCGGCTTCTTCAAGGTAGTGCGTTGTAAGAAATATGAAATGCGTCTTCTTTAACTTCAAAAGCAAATCCCACAATTCTCCCCTGGAAATTGGATCTAAGCCGGTTGTGGGTTCATCTAAAAAAATTATGTCTGCATCAGATGCTATAACCGTGGCTACAAGAACTTTTCTTTTAGTTCCACCCGAGAGTCTTTGATTCAAGACATTTGAGAATTTAGATATTCCCAATAGTTTTAACGCATCAACCGCGCGTTTAACTGATTCTGTATAGGTAAAACCCCTCCACATAAGATAAGAAGTTATAGTCTCTTTTGGAGTCATCCAAGCTACGGGCCTAGCTTCCTGTGGCACTACAGCTATTCTTTCCCTTATTTCCCTTGCACCGTCAAGAACATTCACTCCGTCTATAACGGCAGAACCTGAGGTTGATAGAAGCGTTGTCGACAAAACTCTAAAAAGGGTAGTTTTTCCGGCGCCATTTCTGCCGATAAGGGAGAATATACCATGCATGTTCAATGACAGGTTGACTTTGTCCAAGGCTAAATTGTCCTTGTCATATTTTTTTGACAGATTTTTACAAACTATCGAAGTCATTTAATATTCAATTATTAAAAGAATATAAGCCTAAATTTATAAGAAATATTTATGGTCGCAGAGAAACTGAAATACAAGAAGACTGATAATTTAATAGAATGGTACAATGAAGTCCTATTAAGAGCGGAATTGGTAGATTTTTCTGAGGTAAAAGGCTTTGCTGTTTATAGACCTTACGGTTATTCTATGTGGGAGTCAACACAAAGGTACTTGGATCCAAAATTTAAATCCATCGGTGTTGAAAATACGTATTTTCCTTTATTGATACCAGAAAAGATACTAAACAAGGAAAAGAAGCACGTAGA